>CAIYQV010000504.1 GCA_903928365.1 uncultured Flavobacteriia bacterium | reverse complement strand
ATTTATTCCTGTTCGACGGACTGGTCTATTGTCAACAATTGCAATACTTCCTTAGGAAAAGTACAGAGTGATTTGAATGGTCTTCAGTCGCGTATACAAGCAACGGTGAATCATATGCAAAGTATTATTGACTCCGTAAAATAAGATTATTGATTACTGCGCTCCATGGTCTCTCTCTCAAACAGCTCCTTGAGCAGATGCACTTCTTCAGCCACTTCATTCACGATTCCCTCGACTTCTGTTTCTTTGGATAGGTGGGGATTTCCAAAAAGCACATAACAATCAAATGGAACCAAAAGAGTTTCTCCCTTCGGTAACGTTTTTCCCATTCCCTTCATGTAAACCGGAATGTAGGGCACATGTGGAAACCGCTGTAGCAGAATGCCAACGCCCTTTTTAAATTCCTGCATTTTTTCGGGTTCTCCACGTGAACCTTCAGGAAACAAGATCAATGAATCTCCATTCCTTAATGCCTCACTCATCAATTCGATGGGATCTGCTTCAGCTTGGTCTTTTTTCCTTCTGATCAAAATGGCATTGATCAGCAAATATGAAATGTAGGCCTTGAAGCGAGTTCCGCCAAAGTAATCACCTGCCGCCACGGGATGAGTTTTAGGACGTTGCCAAAACGAAAGGGCTGTCATCAGCGCCATCGTGTCCAGATGTGAATTGTGGTTTGCTACTAAAATGAACTGTTTTTGTTCTTTCAATACGTGCTTATGCGCATACTTTACTCCTACGATCACCTGCAGGAAAAAACGCATTAAGACCCCATATAAAAGCCACAGAAAAAAAGCGCGCATCAGGCGTAGTAGAGGTTATAGATCAAATAGAAGAAAATGGGGGCAGAGATGGCAAGTGAATCAATTCGATCCAGGATTCCGCCATGTCCGGGAATCAGTGTGCCGGTATCTTTCAAACCAATATCTCTCTTCACTGCCGAAACAATCACGTCTCCAATAAAGCCTGAACAAGCCACAGAAAACGCGACTACTAATGCCTCAATCCCGGTAAGCGGAGTAAGGAAACGCAAAAAATAGCCCACCACCGTGGTAGTGAGTACTCCCCCAACAAATCCTTCCCAGGTTTTATTCGGACTGATCTTCTCAATGATCTTTGTTCTTCCTAGTAATTTACCCCAGGTAAATTGAAACACATCATTCATTTCTGTCAGGAAAACAACATATAAGAGTAGTCCCCGCCCCCCAGCATTAAAGCCTTCCAGTTCCGGAAGCGATAAAAGGAATGCCAGGTGCGACAGTGAGAATACCGTCAGCATCAATTGCATAGGCAACACGCTCATCGCACGTCCGATCTCTGTCGTAAAGCCCCTGATCACAAGCAAAAAAGGAATCCATACGTGCATAATGACCGGAATGAAAATGATGAAAATATTAAACCACCCATTGTACGCGAAATAGTATTGCAGTGGAATGGCGAGGTAGCACCAGATAATCACTCTTCGGTCCTCTTCCCGAATGTTTTTACTAATACTGGTCAATTCACGAAGCGCGGCATAGGACAAAAGAGCAAAGGCCAGATAAGAAACAATGGGATGCAGTAAAGTGGCCAGCACGAAGATCGAAGCCATCACCCACCAGGAATTAGTGCGCATTTTTAGTTCTTTCACCTGTGCGCCTGGTTTTACCTTCCCGAGAAAATAAAAGAGAAGAGTTGCGAATACCAGAACCCCCAGAATAATGCCTATCAGGATCATTACTTCCCTGTTCTGTTCAAACTTGTCGGATTGTAGAAATTGAAAATCGAACTTCATGCGTTTTTACTTAAAGTTTTACGAATGCGGATTCCTGTGCTGATCGCCAGTAATAATAGAATTACAGCAAAAATATAATTCGTGTGCGGAAGAAGAATGGGACTAAAAAAGCTAATCAATGCTACCAATCCGATCACTAATGCGCGATCACTTTTACCCATAGGACCTTCGTAACGCCTTTCTCCAGAAACTGCCTTTCCCAAGATCCCGGCAAATTCATTGACAGCTGAAAGCAATAAAAAAGACACAAAAAGGATGGGGTCCACATGAAAAAGTGCTCCCACAGGCGCAAACATAAACATGTCGGACACTACATCGCCCAGCTCATTCAACACCTCCCCTGACTTGGATTGCATGTGATAAGTACGTGCCATCATTCCATCCAAGGCATTCAATGCCATTCTAAGTAATAGGGCAAGAGGCAAAACGACAAGCGCAGCTTTTCCGGGAAAAAACCAACAATAAATACCAGTGAATAAAGAAAGTAAAACCGCCATCCATGTTATCCCATTTGCCGTAAAACCGGCACGGTACATCGCCTGTAGAACTGGTTTTAACAGTTGCTGAAATTTTGGTTTGATGTTGTATACGGAGATCATACTTCTAACCTCTTTGGATTTTATTTTCAGTGTTAAACAAGTATAGCAAGAATTTCTTTACCTATTCCGTTTTGGCACCTCGAAAAGTCATTGAAAGATTTCCACTATTCGGTGAAAATTGCAGTCCCAGACGTGTGTTACATCTTTACTTCGTTCAAAAAATCCATGCGATTCATTATTCCATTCCTGTTTTGCTTAATATTTTCTTCCATAAGCTACGCGCAAGAGCCCATCCATCCGGACACAGTTGATTACCGTATTGTAAAAACGGATGGAACCGAACTCATCGGTCGAATTATCAAAGAAGATGAGCGCGAACTATCCGTAAAAGTGTCCGACGGAAGAATGATCATCATTCCCCAATATGTTATCAAAGAGATCAAAGCTGTAAAACCTGGTGAACTATCCGAAAAAGGAGTTTTTGTGGGAGAGGATCGCTTTGCAACAAGGTATTTTATTACAACCAACGGGCTTCCCTTAAAAAAAGGTGAACATTACATTCAGTGGAACCTGTTCGGACCGGATTTTCAATTCGCCGTTAGTGACCGTTTTGGCCTTGGGATCATGACTACCTGGTTGGCATTGCCAATTATTGGAACAGCGAAATACAGTTTTCCATTAAAACACGACTTTCAATTTGCGTTGGGAACCATGGTGGGAACAAGTTCCTGGATCACGCTGTTGGGATCCAATGCTAATGCCGGCGGAGCCTTGCCATTCGGAACACTTTCGTATGGCACACGAAGAGCCAACTTAGCTGTCTCAGGTGGATACGGCGTGATCTGGGCGGATGGAGACAGTGATGGCCGTGCCTTAACCTCCATAGCAGGTATGATCAAAGTGAGCTCCAGGATAAGTCTGGTTTTTGATTCTTTTATCGTGATCAAAGGAAAAACGACGCGTTCTACCACCACTGAATGGCAATCGGTGTATGATCCTAATACCGGTTCCTACTCGGACCAACTGGTTACAACAACTACCGAAGACAGAAAACCAGGTTTGGGATTGTTTATCCCTGGGGTACGTTGGCATCAGGCAGAGGGTAAGGCATTTCAATTCGGATTTACAGGTATTTCTTTCGACGGAGATCTTCTACCCGTTCCCATGCCAATGGTGCAATGGTACCGAACGCTAT
>CAIYQV010000503.1 GCA_903928365.1 uncultured Flavobacteriia bacterium | reverse complement strand
TGACCCTACGCAATTGAACAGACAAGGACATGATATTGGTACGCAATACAGATCAGTGATCTATTATCATGATCAGGAACAGGAAGATAAAGCGCGGTATTTCAAGCAAAAATTGCAGGATGAACATGTTTGGGAAAAACTCATAGTCACGGAAATTAGTCCAGTGCCTCAATTTTTTAAAGCGGAACAGTATCACCACGACTATTTCAAAAATAATCCCGGTAACATGTACTGTCAATCAGTAGTTCGTCCCAAGGTGGATAAATTCAGAAAAACGTTTGCAGATCAGCTAAAAAAATAAGGGGCTTAAAATAAGCCCCTTTATTTAATTTAATTATCGTTTGGTCTACAGTTCATCCGGTTTCGGTGCATCTGCCGGAGGAGGAGTTTGTTGTTTTTGTTCATTATGTTTTTTCTTGAACTCCTCTTTTCTTTTTTCCTCTATTTTCTCGAACTTCTTGAACTGCTCTTCATTCAAAATCATTTTCAGATTTGATTTTCTGGCATCCATGTTACCCTTAATCGCTTCTTGCTTTTGTTCTTTGTTCATGTTGACATTCTTGCGGATAGCATCATTTTTCTGAGCAATTCCGGTGTTTAATGTCAGAACTTTAGCCTGCTGATCGGTAGATAGAAGAAGTGATTTGGTCATCTTTTCTGTCAAATGTTTTGCTCTTTCTTCTGGCGTTTTCTCTTGAGTGAAAGAAGTAAAAGAGGTGAGACTTAAAATTACTGTTGCTAAAATTAATTTCATTCGTTTCATGGCTATTATTTTTTTTGGTTAGTCAAATTCTGCTAAATACTGTACCAAAAATAAGAAATGCAGATTTATAGGGAGTATAAGTTGTGTATGACTTGGGATTTTTTAACAATCTATTGCCTTAAACATTAGAACGCATCGGTTTCTTTTTTTTGCAGGATAATCATAAATAGTAAAAGGTCGTAGCTGAAATGGGCTGAAATACAAAACCATAATCCCAGTGTGACATACCCATATCCAAGGATCAAAATAAATGGAAGTACAAGTAATCCATAAAGCGACATTTTAGGATTTCGGATACTAAAATACCCATGAATAGCTACAAATATGATAGAAGTTGGTACAATTCCCAGATACGATTGTACTCCAACGCGAAATAGTAATTCCTCTCCAAAACCAGCAGAAAGGGATAAGAATAGAATATCAATGTGTTTTAAATGTGCCTGTTGAATCATTTCTTCCACCTTCAACGGAATATCGTTGAAGACATCCAACCTTGTTATTCTGTAGATTATAAATCCAACGATCGCCCCAACCAATAAACCTTCAAGGATAGGGACCAGACGAAAATGATCAAGTTGAAGGATCTCTGAATAGGATTTACCTTCCAGAAATCGAAGAGTAGCAATTGCAGGCAATGGAAAGACAACGAATGTGAGCAATCCCATCCACAATAGTTTTGATCGTACAGACATGGCTAATTAAAATCTCAAATGCTTAACGGTATTTCCGTTATTGATCAACTGTTTCAATGATTCAATACCAATAGTAAGATGATTGTCTACGTATTGCGATGTGACGACACTATCACTTTTTTCAGTTTTTACTCCTTCAGGGATCATCGGTTGATCTGAAACCAACAATAAAGCACCTGTCGGGATCTTGTTAGCAAAACCTACCGTGAAGATGGTTGCCGTTTCCATGTCAATAGCCATGGCGCGTATGCGTTGCAGGTAAGACTTGAATTCTTCATCATGTTCCCATACTCTGCGGTTTGTAGTATAAACCGTTCCTGTCCAGTAGTCACGATCGAAATCGCGAATGGTCGTCGAAATTGCCTTTTGAAGTGAGAAGGCTGGTAGAGCCGGTACTTCAGGCGGATAATAGTCATTACTAGTCCCTTCACCTCGAATGGCAGCGATAGGAAGCACAAGGTCGCCCACCTCATTTTTTTTCTTTAAACCACCACATTTTCCTAAAAACAGGACCGCTTTTGGTTGAATGGCAGAAAGAAGATCCATACATGTAGCAGCAGAGGCCGATCCCATACCGAAATTGATGATGGTAATACCGTTAGCGGTGGCACATTGCATAGGCCTTCCTTTCCCGATGATCTCCACATTATTCATGGCTGCAAACTTCTCAACGTAGTTATGGAAGTTGCATAGAAGGATGTACTCACCAAAATTCTGCAGTTCCTCACCAGTGTATCGAGGTAACCAATTGTCTACGATCTCTTTTTTTGTTTTCATTTTTAATCTTTATGGTGAGCTGATTCTAATGAAATGTTATGCATTGTAAATTTAAATGCAGTTCGTTCGTCTTCAGAAGATACGTTTACACTCCAGCCATTC
>CAIYQV010000502.1 GCA_903928365.1 uncultured Flavobacteriia bacterium | reverse complement strand
TGAATTATGTCTGGAATAATAGTGTAACCGATGGGGTATCATTTAATCCAACATTGACTAATACGTATACTGTAACAGGAACGGATGTAAATGGCTGTGTTAGTTCAGATCAAGTTTTGGTAACTGTGAACACATTACCTACGGTCAATGCAGGTGTTGATGAAGTAATATGTGTTGGTGAGACAGTAACACTTTCTGGAAGCGGCGCAAATACGTATACATGGGATAACACTGTTTCAAATAATGTTCCTTTCAGTCCTAACTCTTCAACGACATATACCGTTACAGGAACAGATGCAAATGGATGTGTAAATACAGATCAAGTTCAAGTAACTGTTAATTTGTTGCCTACGGTTAATGCAGGGAATGATCAAACTGTATGTTTAGGAGCGAATGTGACATTGTCAGGTACTGGCGCAGTAGCGTATTCGTGGGACAACGGTGTTCAGAATAGCATTGCTTTCTCTCCATCGGCAGGTACGGTGATTTATACGGTTACTGGCACATCTAACTTTGGATGCACGAATACGGATCAAGTAAGTGTAACCGTTAATCCTCTACCAGCGGTTGTTGCCGGATTGGATGATGCTATATGTATAGGGGAATCAGCAACATTATCTGGTAGTGGAGCATCTACCTATACTTGGGATAATGGCGTGGTCGATGGTGTAGCATTTTCTCCATCGTCAACATTAACATACACAGTAACAGGAACATCAACTGAAGGATGCACTAGCACAGATCAAGTTATTATCACTGTGAATCCATTACCAACGGTATTTGCAGGAAATGATTTGTCGGTTTGTGAAGGGGTTGCAGTAACACTTACTGGTTCTGGAGCCGCTACTTATTCTTGGGACAATGGAGTAACGAATGGTACAGTATTTAATTCGCCAGTAGGAACATCAACTTATACTGTGACGGGAACAAGTGTAGCAGGATGTGTGAATACAGACCAGGTAAATGTTACCGTAAACACAGCACCATTGGTAGTATTTGATGCTGATACAACTATTGGTTGTTTGCCTTTGTTGGTGAATTTCACGAATACAACGCCAGGGTCTTCCAATTGTATATGGACATTGAGCGATGGAACAGTATTGTTAGGTTGTGGGTCTGTTTCTAATCTGTTTGATCAAGCAGGTTGTTATGATGTTACCTTAACGGTTACAGATGATAATGGATGTTCTAATTCATCGAGTTCTGTTGATTATATATGTGTCGAAGCACCACCTATTGCATCATTTACACCTTCTGCGACTGAACTCCCAAGTTTTGCAACAGAAGTATCATTTTTAAATTCTTCATACGGGGCAAGCAGTTATAACTGGACATTTGGTAATTCTTCCTATTCAGTTGAAGAGAATCCAGTGTATGTTTTTCCAGAAGATGAGGGATCTTATGTAGTTACCCTTGTTGCATCTTCACCACTAGGTTGTACTGATGTTGCTACAGCAACAATAAATGTAAAGGAAGAACTTGTTTTCTACGTTCCAAATACCTTTACACCCGATAATGACGATTACAATGAAGTATTTAAGCCAGTTTTTTATTCTGGATTTGATCCCTACGATTTTTCTTTATTGATTTTTAATAGATGGGGTGAAATTGTTTTCGAGTCGCGTAATGCTGAAGTTGGATGGGATGGTAGTTATGGCTCTAACAATGAGATTGAGATGGTTCAGGATGGTACTTACACATGGGTTATTCGATATAGAATTACAGAAACCAAAGGTTATAGAAAAGCGACTGGTCACGTGAATTTGATTAGATAAGTTTAAAATGATTACATAAAAAAAGTGAGGGAAACCTCACTTTTTTTATCAGATACCTCTTCGTTTTTCTTCTTTCATGATGAGTGATAACTCTCGACTTGTTTGTCCTGCAACGGATGTGTTTTCATCTGCTCGACGAAGTAAATAAGGCATCACTTCTTTTACGGGTCCGTATGGGACGTACTTCGCGACATTGTATCCAGCATGCGATAAATTGTAAGAAATATGATCACTCATTCCTAATAATTGAGCGAAGTAAACACGCTTATCGGATTTATCAATATTATTTTTCTTCATTAATTCAGTTAATAGCAGAGAGCTTTTTTCATTGTGTGAACCTGCGCAAACTGACACAATATCAATATTAGTTACAACTAAATCAAGTGCTTTGTCAAAATCATTGTCTGAAGCTATTTTGTCTGGTTGAATAGGAGAGGGATAGCCTTTTTCTTTTGCTCGAGCACGTTCTTTTTCCATGTATGCTCCGCGTACTAATTTAACACCATAATGATAACCATTATTTCGAGCTTCATCAATAGCATGTGTTAAAAATGAAAGTCGATCATGGCGATATAGTTGAACAGTATTGAAAACGATAGCTCTTTCTTTGTTATACTTTTGCATCATTTGATGCGTAATTCGATCAATGGTGT
>CAIYQV010000501.1 GCA_903928365.1 uncultured Flavobacteriia bacterium | reverse complement strand
GTCTTACCTTCATTAATGTGGCTGTTACAGAACCATTGTTTAAAGCCGCTATGGAAGATGCGCGACAGTTCGTGCCACGTTATACCACACTTGAGTCACTGAATTACCAGACCACTTATGATATCTTCTCGACGCCACGCGTATTTGTATTAGATAAAGACAAAAAGATCATTGCGAAAAGTCTTTCGATCTCCCAACTAGAGGAAATGCTGGATAGATTGCAAGGAAAACAAGACTTACCAAAACTCTTCCCGCCTGATCCTGAGGAAGATGAACAAATGAAATAAGAAAAAGACGGCTTCGGTCGTCTTTTTTAATTTTAACTTTTTAATTCACAAGTACTTCACTAAATTTGCACAAAACTTCACCACATGAAAAGATTTTTACTTTCTATTTTCCTTCTTCCTTTAGTCTTGTCCGCGCAAGTTCAAATGAATGGCGCAGGATCTTACACTCAGGACTTTAATACGCTTGCAAATACGGGTAGCGTCAACCCTTGGGTCAACAACAGTACCATCGCGAACTGGTTTTCTCAACGCACAACTCCCGGAACTAATTACAACATTGGAACGGGCTCACTAACTACAGGAGACATGTACAGTTTTGGAGCAAGTGGTTCAACAGAAAGGGCTCTTGGATGCTTAGGTTCACAAAATACGCAGACCGGAGGAAGTTTCGCTCAT
This sequence comes from uncultured Flavobacteriia bacterium, assembly GCA_903928365.1. Classification (GTDB taxonomy): domain Bacteria; phylum Bacteroidota; class Bacteroidia; order Flavobacteriales_D; family Crocinitomicaceae; genus M0103. The sequence goes on along the minus strand of CAIYQV010000501.1, from coordinate 5,909 downwards.
GGTATTTTATTGCAAAACGCTGGTTCTTCAACGGTTGGAAGCTTCAACGTTTCTTATGCACTTGAACAATGGCGTAATGGTGGCTCAAATACGGCTCAATCAGTAACCGTTTGGTATAAGGTCAGTTCATCGGCCATTAGCTCAGTTACACCAACAGTCACAACCGGATGGACTCAAGTAACGGCTCTTACGGGTACAAGTTCTCAAACGTCTGCTACCGCTGGTGCATTGGATGGCAATGCAGCTGCAAATAGAGCGGTTATAACAGGTGTGGTGCCTGCAACGGTGCCTGCAGGTTCTTATGTCATGATTAAATGGGAAGATCCAGATCATACAGGAAATGATGATGGATTTGGATTGGATGATTTTTCTGTAAGCTGGAGCACGTGTACTCCGACCTTTGGTACTGACGTTTTAACGACGTGTGACTCATTGGCTTGGATTGATGGGAACACCTATACTACTACAACCAATACAGCTACGTTTAATTTATTAAATTCTACAGGATGTGATTCGATTGTCACACTTGATCTGACTGTTAATTACAGTAGTTCTTCCTACCTTTTGGAAGAGGTTTGTGCTTTACCATACACTTCTCCGAATACAGGTCAGACGTATACTACCGCTGGTATTTTGACAACGGTTACTACTAATGCAAATGGGTGCCCAAATGTTGACACTATTGAGGTCTCTGTTATCCCAACCATCTTTAGTACCCTAATTGATATGGATCCAAACACTTCGGTGCTATTTACTCCGGATTCTTCCATAATGACTGGTTATCAATGGATAGACTGCACTACAGGACAGGCGATATCGGGACAAACATCTGCTACCTTTGCTCCAGATGTTAATGGAACTTACTCCTTGATTGGAGAATGGCCATATAACTGTGTTGATACATCTTCATGCTATACGACATTCGGAGTTTCATTAAATGAAATAAATAATTCACTTTTGAGCGTTCAACCCAACCCATCCAATGGTTCGTTCGAACTTAATTTGCCATCAAAGAATCAGTCAGCAAGAATAGAGATCTTTGACTTGAATGGTCAAATAATGTTTTCTGAAGTGACAGAAGAAACAAATTACAAGATAGAACTTCCAAAGATCGCCAAGGGAACGTATATCTTAAATGCTCAGACTGAAAGTACAGTTTACTCGACTCGCATAGTGATCGAATAACGCAAAACATGTTTTAAAGAAAAGGCTATCCGTTGGGATGGCCTTTTTTGTTTCTATTTTACTTACTTTTAAGTGCCAAATAAAGATATATTTAAAATGAAAAATGCCCTTTTCATCTCATTGATCACATTCTCTTTCACCTCTTTTTCTCAAACATACTGGCAACAAGAGGTGAACTATACCATCAATGTCAGCTTAAACGACAAGGAAAATACCTTAAGTGCTTTTGAATCGTTTGATTACATCAATCACTCTCCTGATAAGTTAGACAAAATCTACATTCACCTTTGGCCAAATGCCTACCGAAATGGGAATACCGCCTTGGCAAAACAGCAATACAAAGACGGAAAAACTTCGTTGAAATTTGGCAATGATGAAGACAAAGGTGGCATCGATTCATTAGATTTCAAGGTGAACGGGGCAAAAGTTTCATGGGAATATGATCCTAAGAACATCGACATCTGTATTTTGCATTTAGTCACACCGCTCAACTCTGGAGAGCGTTTAACTGTTTCGACACCTTTTAAAGTGAAGATACCTTCGGGTGAAATTTCCCGTTTGGGACATATTGATCAATCCTATCAAATCACTCAATGGTATCCCAAACCGGCAGTGTATGACAAGAATGGATGGAATCCAATACCTTATCTGAATCAGGGAGAATTCTATTCAGAATATGGATCTTTTGACGTGACCATTACACTTCCTAAGAATTATGTTGTTGGTGCTACCGGTGACCTTCAAACACAAAGTGAAATTGATTTTCTGAACTCCAAAGCAGCTGAAACACAAAAACAGATCAAGGAACTCGCTTTTGCCGCAACGACCGGAAAGGGAGCATCACCATTCCCGGAATCAGCAATTGAAATGAAAACCATACGCTACAAACAGAGCAAGGTACATGACTTCGCTTGGTTTGCAGACAAACGCTATGCTGTTTTAAAGGGAGAAGTCGAACTTCCTCGCAGTAGTAGAACGGTGACCAGTTGGGCGATGTTTGTTCCAAGTAGCGCCGACACCTGGGAGAATGCCATTGAATACATCAATGACGGTACATTTTTCTACTCTAAGTGGAACGGTGATTACCCCTATAATCAGGTGACAGCTGTGGATGGAACGATCTCAGCCGGAGGTGGTATGGAATACCCTAATGTTACGGTCATTGGCAGCACAAGTAACAAAGAAGAACTGGAAGTCGTGATCGTCCACGAGGTTGGACACAATTGGTTTTACGGAATTCTCGGTTCGAACGAACGTGTACATGGATGGATGGATGAAGGCATGAACACGCTGAATGAAATGCGATATATTCAAACAAAGTATCCCAACAATACGCGTATGTCTGACATGGTACTTGGTGGAAGATTTCACTTCAACGATCTGGATCACCATGACATGGGTGACATCTCTTACCGACTCATCGCAGCTATTGGTGAAGACCAGCCTATTGAAACCCATTCCGCAGAATTCACTTCAGCAAATTATGGTATTGTCATGTATCAAAAAACGGGATTGGTGTTCTATTACCTCAAAGATTACCTCGGAGAAGAACTGTTCGATAAATGCATGCATGCCTATTTTGAAGAATGGAAGTTTAAACATCCACAGCCTGAGGATATGCGACAAACCCTTGAACGTGTATCGGGAAAAAATCTTGATTGGCTCTTCCATGACCTGATCCAAACGACGAATCATGTGGATTACAAACTGAAAAAAGTAAAAACCACAGATGCGGGAACAGATGTTACAGTTAAAAATGTAGGTCAGGTGGATGGTCCGATTGAAGTGAATTTCATACAAGATGGACAGGTAAAAGGAACACAATGGGTTGAAGCAGGAGCGGAAAGCAAACAGGTACATTTTGGTTCAGAGCTTGGCAAACCATCTGAAATAAGCATTGATGCCTCTCTGGATATACCCGAACTAAACCGTACCAATAACAATTGGCATGCAATAGGCCCGCTCAAAAAGGCAGAACCGTTGAAACTCGAATTTCTGATTGGTGATTATGAAAGCAAACAAACCAATGTTTTCTGGTCGCCACTTGTTGCCGGAAATTACTACGACAAATGGATGATAGGTGCCGCTGTTCACAACATGGGAGTTCCTTTTCAAAAATTCCAGTATCTCATAGCTCCAATGTATTCTACCGGCAGAAATATGCTTTCCGGAATAGGTGAATTCTCTTATAATATGCTTCCAAAAAGCTGTTTCAAATTGAGTCGTGTTGGTGTTTCGTTCAAATCATTCAAATATGAAAACGAACCCAAAATGCGCAAGGCTGAAGGGACTTATTCTGCTATATCGCCCTACTGGTTTGCAAAGATCGGAAACCATAAGAATTCTCCTTTTACACATTCGGTGCTGGTACAGGGCATACTTCGCTACAATTACAACAATGGATTCATGCAGGATTACTATGGTGGATTTGCGAAATATGATCTAAACTTTTCACTACCGGACCACAAACTTCATGTGACTGCACGATTTGACGCTTTGCGTGCTTGGGACGCAGACATGGCGAGAGTCACTTTAGAAGGTAATTACCGATTCAGGTATTTGAAAAAAGACATGAAACGTTGGGTTGAACTGCGTGGTTTCGCCGGGAATTATCTACAGATGAGTCCTACTCCTACTAGCTCATACCGTTACGCAATGTCTTTGAACGGAACGGATGGAAACCAAGATCTTTTCTTTGAAGATTACTATTTTGGAAGAGGTCAGATCAGCGGGTTGTGGTCTCAACAACGTCAAGACAACATGGGTGGATTTAAAACATCCTCCTGGTATGGAACGACTACCAATTGGATGGCTACAACAAATCTCTATGTTCAATTACCGATCCCGCGTCTTGGATTTCTGGGAGCATATGCTGATGCCGGTGCGTTTTCAAATGGCGTAAGCGTGAATTCCGTGTTTGATGCCGGAGTTGGAGTAAGAATATCGAAAGTATTCGGTGTTTATTTCCCGGTTTGGATGAGCAAGCAATTATCCGATTCTTTCGGAAATTCCTCTTATGGTGAAAAAATCAAGTTTGTACTTCGATTGAATATCGTGAACAAAGGTTTGTCATTGAGTTCACTTATGAACTGATTTTTTAAGGGATACCAGTTCACGAATTTCCAATGACACATATCCGAATGCGGCTTTTGAAAGCAACAACAGCGGAGTATAAATGAATCGCCAATCTTTTGGAACCCTGACACCTGAATAGGTCAGATGACCTTTTCCTGTTTTTGAGGTACGTCCTTGTGCCAACCTTTTATCATACAACCGGTTGAGTCTTTTTCCAATGATCTGAACGCCCAAACGTTCCAAAAAAGTAAAGCGCAAAGGCATTTTAAGTCGGGAAGGGAAAACCACGGATGGATACACGATCCTGCTGAGGTAAACAAAGTTGCCCAGTTTGGTCCATGTGGTAAAAAGGTCATGAGATCCCATGATTCCATAAGCGAATTGATACATGGTTAATCTGGTGTCATACGCGGTGTGGAATTGTGTTTGGTACTTTCTCCATGCTTTAAGATCAAACATTCCTTCCTGCTTATCCTTTAAAAGAAGTTCTGAAAGCCACAAACTTTGTTGTCCTATTAACTCCAGTCCGGGAGAAAAAAGCGGATCCATAAAAGCACCGCTATCTCCAATCAGAGCGACTCCAGGCTCGAAAAGTTGTTCAGAAACGTACGGAACATTTTCTATATATCTGATGGCTCCCATTTCAGCTCCTGAAGTCATTTTTGACAACTCCGGATCTTCCTTGATCAAAGACCTGAAATGTTCCTCTGGATCATTGACCTGAACTTTTCGTTTGTCAAACATAACCCCGATACTCGTTGTAACCTCATCCAGCCGAATGATCCACCACCAGGAATAGGGACGCATTAAATGTGTTGTGCTGAATTTCCGCAATGCAATCGCTTTTGTATCCCAGTGTTTATTCTCTGGAGTGTCCCAAACATCATTCGGTTGAATGTGCTTAAAATGTGCCATGAGGGAACCTGTCTGCAGTTCGATGTTCTTGTCTTTCCAACCTAAAGATTGGTGTAAGTAACGGGATCTTCCACTCGCGTCTACTACCCATCGTGCGCGCAGGGACAGATATTGATCATTGCACTTCACCACGAGTTGATTCTCCAGATCTTTCCTTTCGAATGACAGGATTTCCGCGGGTCTCAATACCTGTACTCCTCTACATTCTACCTCTTCCAGAAGATCCTGATCAAAGCGTTTGCGATCCAGGTGATAGGCATTGATCTTTCCGGGAAATGTAGGACTTGCAAATTCAGCAATATCAGACCTGTCACGACTTCGATTTTCATTAAAAAGAAAACGTATTCCGGACTTCTTGGTTTGGGATTGAAGTATATGACCAATTCCCTTTTGCTCCAGAATCAAGGCGGTCATATCCACCAGCGACTCCCCTATTTTCTGCGGAAATTCTGTACTACTTTCAAGAATGAGGATATTGAAATCTGGATTTTTCTTCAGAATATCCAAACACAAAAAGGAAGCGGAAATCCCACCTCCTATGATGATCAGGTCTAACGTCAGTGTTTCCCCTGGTTCCATTCTTTCAAACTAATTATTCCCATACACCCAACCACCACCGCGGCCCAGATGTACATCCACAAAGGCAAATCGGCAATTCCTTCATAACGAAAGAAAAATCCCCAAATCAGTAATACAAAAGTTTTGGTAAGAACCGACACCCACATGATCAGGTG
>CAIYQV010000500.1 GCA_903928365.1 uncultured Flavobacteriia bacterium | reverse complement strand
GTGGCCGCATTAGTAGAGGCAGGTGTTGATGCGATTGTCATTGATACGGCACACGGTCACACGCGGGGGGTTGTCGACAAGTTAAAAGAGGTAAAAGCAAACTACCCGAAATTAGAAGTCATTGTAGGAAATATTGCAACCGCTGAAGCAGCTAAATACCTCGCAGATGCCGGTGCAGATGCTGTGAAAGTAGGAATCGGACCCGGATCAATTTGTACCACACGAGTCATCGCTGGAGTTGGTGTACCCCAGCTTTCTGCTGTGAATGATGTTGCTCAGGCACTCGAAGGAACAGGTGTACCTGTCATAGCCGATGGAGGAATCCGTTATACCGGTGATATTGTAAAAGCAATCGCAGCAGGTGCAGATACGGTGATGGTAGGTTCGATGTTTGCTGGTGTAGAAGAATCTCCGGGTGAAACGATCATTTACGAAGGAAGGAAATTCAAATCTTACCGAGGAATGGGATCCTTGGAAGCCATGCAGAAAGGTTCTAAAGACCGCTATTTTCAAGATGCCGAAGATGATATTAAGAAACTGGTTCCAGAAGGAATCTCGGGTCGTGTTCCTTACAAAGGTAATTTGGTTGAAGTAATGTACCAGATTATTGGAGGCTTGAGAGCTGGAATGGGTTATTGTGGTGCTCCTACCATCGATAAATTAAAAGGTTCTAAGTTTGTTCGAATTACTTCTGCTGGTGTAAAGGAATCGCACCCGCATGATGTGACCATTACGCGTGAAGCTCCCAATTATAGTATAAAATAAACGTTAAAATTTACGTTACTTATTCATCTGCCATTACTTTTGGCGCGCATATCTTTTTTTGAAACCATGAAAAATTTGTTTGCTTGTATTATTGCTGTATTCTCTTTCACCGTATCCTTTTCACAACAAGATCCGGTATTAATGGAGATAGATGGTAAACCTGTAACGAAATCAGAGTTCCTTCAGATCTATCTTAAAAATAACTCGGATCCCAAATACGACAAAACGTCTTTGGATGAGTACATGGAACTATTCAGGAAATTCAAATTGAAAGTTGCCGAAGCTGAAGCACAGAAATATGATACGATTCCGAAATTAAAGAAAGAGCTGGAAGGATACAAAAAACAGTTGTCTCTTCCCTATTTGGTTGACTCCGCACAGAATCAAGTATTAGTTAAGGAGGCTTACGAGCGCACAAGAACCGAAGTTCGTGCTTCTCACATCCTGATTAAAGTGGAAAGTAATGCTTCACCGGAGGATACCCTTGCCGCATGGAATAAGATCATGGGATTAAAGGCGCGAATTGAGAAAGGAGAAGATTTTACATCTGTTGCCAAAGGTAAAAATGGTTCCGAGGATCCTTCTGCTTCCAATAACGGTGGAGATCTGGGTTATTTCACTGCTTTTCAAATGGTTTATCCTTTTGAAGAAAGGGCCTACACTACCGCGGTAGGCAGTGTTTCAAATCCATTCCGTACCCGTTTTGGTTATCACATCCTAAAGGTAACGGATAAACGTCCTGCCAGAGGTACGATCAAGACTGCTCACATCATGGTAGCTGTTTCTAAAAATGCTTCTACTGAAGATTTTACGAATGCGGAGAAAAAGATCAATGAGATCTACGATAAACTTATAGCCGGAGCAAAGTTCGATGTTTTGGCAAAAGAATATTCGGATGACCCCAGCTCAAATCAAAAAGGTGGTGAACTTCCATCATTTGGTACAGGCACAACTACACGTATGGTCACCTCCTTTGAAGATGCTGCTTTCACAT
>CAIYQV010000499.1 GCA_903928365.1 uncultured Flavobacteriia bacterium | reverse complement strand
GCACCATAGATCACATTTCTGGTAGGTCGAACATCTCCCGTTTTCTCTGCCTGTGGGGCACAAGCGAAATTGTAAGCCATTTCACTAAACCAACTAGGAATGGGTACCGTACTTTTAACAATTCCCTGACCTCCGAGTGCACCAATTATTGGATTCCGATTTAATAAGTCATACCCAAACTCCAGGTAATTTGAACAGAGTTCATTATCGTCATCGCATATTAACACATAACTTGTTTTAACATGCTTTAGACCAAGGTTTTGCGCATTTATTTTTCCAGGTGTTGATTCATTTAAAATAAGGATCGGGATATTGGTATTTAATTCTTTCCAATAGGAATGTACGTACTCCGAGGTGCCATCGTTACTGGCATTATCCACCAAAATAATTTCCAAACAGGGTGTATTTGCAGTTCTTAATGTGGAAATGGATTTCAGAGTAGACTGCAGCCGTTCCTTGCCGTTGTATGTACAGATTAAAATGGTTACTCCGGGTTTCATTTTTTATTAAATAACAATTTTTTAAAAGACAATTCATATTTAAAATACACGTCTTTTTTCGGATGGTCGCATCCTTCAATCCATGGTTTTTTATGCCCGCTAAAGTGCACTATACTCGGGTTTTCGGTAAGTGATTCATAGGCACCTTTGGTTAGTTTAAAATATTCTTCCGAATAGTTCGAATGATCGTAGTAAAAGTGAGTAACATTATAGTGACGATCAAGGCGGATCCAATGACCTCTTGAACAATAGTTCAGCACATCTTGATCCAGGTATTTGATTTTTTCTGCTTTTTCACTTATAAATTGCAGAAAGGCGCGTTCCAAATCCTGTTGTCTCCAAGCTTTTAAATTAAGCAGCAGAACTCCCGCATTAAAATAACCTCTTCCTTCCAGGCAGAGTCGTTCATCCACATCTTGCGTAATGGTTTCTTCGACTGCTGCAAGGTAATTGTTTCCCAAATCCATTTCATAGAGATCTGAAAGATCTTTTAATATGATGAGGTCACAATCCAGATAAAGGACCTTTTCAATGTTTACATCCAGGTAGCTAGCCAAAAGTAAACGATTATAAACAGTACTGGAAAAATGAAATGCAAGCGGTGCGGAATCAAAAGGAGAGCTTTGGATCCGGTAGAATTTAAAATTTATGCCGAACTTAAAACAAAAAATCCTCAATTTAAGTCTTGAGGAAAAGCTTAAATTACTGTATATTACGTGTACAAATAATCTGTGATATCGGTTGTTTTGACGCAGTGAGTTTAGCATGGCTATTCCATGATGAACATAGTGATCATCTGGTGTAATAGCAACGTGTAACACACTTCGATTCATCTGGAGAAAACTTTTTGATAGAATGGATAAAGCCTTGGAAAAAAAACGTTAGAATAATATATAAGGCGTTTTTTCAAAGATTTTGGAGGCGAAATTTTCAAATGAAACTGAGCATCTATCCATCGATAGTTGACCGTTTCTTCAGGTGCAATGTATTTCATATTAAGCCTGCGTCTAGTACCTTGTATGATCGCAAGGTATTCTGAGATTTTTCGGGCTTCCTCTGCTTTGTTTTTTTTGTTTCTGGTTGAAGACTCATGATGCCGAAAATGGCTTAGTGTGTCGGAAGTAAATGCAATGGATGTATTTTCAATTAATTTGATCCAGAAAAGCCAATCCCCACAATACCGCATTTTGTCGAATCCACACTCCAAAGGTGCAAGATCTTTCCTGAACACACAAGCGCTGGCATTGGGTATGGTACATCGGTAAATGAGATAATGCTGTATTTCATTTAAACCATTGTTTTCATAATCCGTTTTCCATCGGACGGAATCCAAGCCATCTGACCAGAAATAGTCACTTTTTTTCTTGCCTGCCTGGTCTACATCCAGACTGCGGCAATAAGCTAATCCATGTCCCTTTTCAATTAAAGCGACCAGTTTCGCTAAAAAGTCTGGTTCGGCATAGTCATCACTTTCCGCGATCCAGATGTATTCTCCTTTGGCAAGATCAATTCCTTTTTTCCATTGCTTGAATGGACTTCCCGAGTTTTTAGAGTTATAATGAATGGAAACATTTGGTAAAT
>CAIYQV010000498.1 GCA_903928365.1 uncultured Flavobacteriia bacterium | reverse complement strand
GGCAGCAATTGGCGCAGCTTTAGTAGGTATCGGTGGTATTGTTTTTTGTACCGGTTTGCTTGCCTGCTTCTCGGGAGGTTTTGCATTTTACACGATTTTTGGACCAAAAAACAACGCCATTAATGACACTTTTAGTTGGGGGGCACTCATCGGTTCTATGATTTTCGGAATCGTATGGGGATTGATCATCTTGAATCTGGATCGTTTTATCGTTTCATCAACTGGTAAGGGAGACGGAACCGATAAGGTGACCTGGAGAGAGCTCGGACAAGCATTTCCACGGATATTGATCGCGTTGATTCTTGGGTTTGCCATTTCAGCGCCCTTGGAGATCAAGATCCTCGAATCTGAGATTGATTCGGAGTTAAGCGCTTATCAAAAGGAATATGCGCAAGATCTCAATGACAAGACGGATATTTTGTTTAAGCAAAAAGTAGCCAAACTGGAGAAAGACAAAAAGGAATACGAGGACAAACTGAAAGGCCATGAAGCCGAGCTGCAAGTCTATGACGATGAGATTGATGATCTGGTAGAGCGTCAACAAGCAGAGATGCAGGACAAAAGGGCGTATGGCTTCGGTCCGGTAGCAAAAAAAATGCAAATGGATATCGACACCAAGCGCGCTGAAAAGGACAAATTCATTCAGTTGAAAGCCGCTGAAGTAAAAGCATGGAGAAAACAACTGGATTTTACGGATGGGCAGATCAATGGATTGTCGGATGACCTTAGAAAGGCCTATAAGGAGAATGAAAAAAGCTCACATGGGTACGATGGTTTACTCAAACGCATCCAGATCTCACATGAGATCGGTGGCTGGATTCCGTGGATCATTTTTGGTGTATTTCTCTGTATCGAAATGGGTCCGATTTTCTTTAAGATGATGCTCAACAAAGGTCCGTATGATTACATGGTAGACAATTACAATAAGTTACGTCAGGTGGAGGCAGGTGTGATCTCCGAGTCAAAGTTGTATGAGGGAACCAATGGTATCTTGCACATGGAGAAATACACTTATCTGGATTATGAAAGTGCGAAGGCCGACCGGGAGGAGAAAATGATCAAACAGAAGAACCTCAACAAGCAGATCATCGAAGAATGGGAAAAAGAAAAGCTTCGTGAGATCAAGGAGGATCCGAAAAAATTTTTTAATCAGGGGGAAGATCAGGCTTAATCTGTTGAAGCGTGCTTGATTACTTGGCCATAAAACTACTTGGGCTTGAACCATCCTGTTATGAGGCTGCTTCAGCTGCAGAAAAGCGCAAGATTCAACTCGTGTTGTTTGCTTTTTCGGCTGTGTTGGCGCTATCTCTGGTTAGCATGTATCTGACAGGCCTCTTCATTTCTGGTAGACATGTAGCAGCCTTTTTTATAGGGATATTAGGGTCATTTGTGCTCATCAGTATTTTTCGATTTTCGCTGATCCTTATCAAACCAAGGATCGTTCTATTGGATCAATTGAATGAAACTGTGATCCAAACCACCTTCAAAGAAAAATGGCAACGATTGAAAGGTCTCTTTACAAGAGCAGCAAAACTGAGATTCAATGGAGATATGGCAGTACCAGGGTTTACCCTTGTTTTTCGATTTCTCTACTTGGGATTATTGGCCTTTGTGCTCATTTTTCCCTTGACCATTCTACTGAACTGGACCAGCATGATGGACTACAATCAGGAACTGCGTGATGATGCCTTGCGCGTTTATCGTGAAACGGAACAGTCCCATGCGAGTGAAAGAAATAAGACGATCGACTCGGGAGAATTGCAACAGCGCATGTCCTGGTACGAGCGAAAAGTGAGTCGGGAATATTTCACGATGAAATTGTATACGCGTGCAGCCCAACTATCAACCTTTAAGCCGGTGACTATTTTAGTGATCTTTTTATTCATTTTTCCTCATCTGGCATTGTTTGGATTGATGCGAAACAAAAAATACACATACGTTACGGCGCTGAATGCGCATTTCAAGAAAAAGATCGAATCCGATTTTGAAGAATTGAAAAGTAGGTCCCTTCAGATAATAAGAGGAAAAGGACATGCTCCGGAAAAGCACGATCTTTCTTTTTTGTCAAAAGGAAACCCCTATCTGACGCCCAATCCTGAGTCTGCTGAGCGAAAGAATATCTCTTTCAAGGAATGGCAAGTAGAGCTCAAGAAGGCACAAGTGAGCACAAATACAGCAGCGAATTGAAGACGATCGAAACATATTACAAAGGAATCCTTCGGAGTCAGTTTGCTACGGTGCGACCCAAAGAAATGGGTAGCGGTCAACGAACCATTCTGAGTCACATAGCAATTGAACCTAAGTTTGAACTCTTTGTCGCCGAAGAGATCACAAAAGAGGCCTACGAACAAGCACTGTTTGACTATGC
>CAIYQV010000497.1 GCA_903928365.1 uncultured Flavobacteriia bacterium | reverse complement strand
GCATTCTGCTACAGCGGTTTCCACATGTGCCCTACATTCCGGTTTACATGAAGGGAATGGGAAAAACGTTACCGAAGGGTGAAACTCTTTTTGTTCCATTTGATTGTTATGTGCTTTTTGGAAATCCCCAACTATCCAAAGAAACAGAAGTCGAGGGAATCGTGATTGAAGTGGCTGATGAAGTGCACCTGCTCAAGGAGCTGTTTGACAGGGAGACCATGGAGCGGCAGTAATCAATAATCTTATTTTACGGAGTCAATAACACTTTGCATATGATTCACCGTTGCTTGTATACGCGACTGAAGACCATTCAAATCACTCTGTACTTTTCCTAAGGAAGTATTGCAATTGTTGACAATAGACCAGTCCGTCGAACAGGAATAAATTTGTTCTTTGTGAACCGTTGCGGACTTAAAATCTGAGATCGCTTTTGTCAATTCTTGCTGAATTTGATCCAGAAGAGGAGTTTCATCTTTCAATTTTTTAAGATCGTCATGCAGTTGCTGCATTTCATTAGGGTGGGTTCCACCAACCTTTTTCTCAAATAGTGAAAGTTGTAAAGTATATTTTTTTAAATGAGCGCTGAGTTCTTGTTTGACTTTCGGGAAATCCGGCATGGTCTTCTCCACATTGGAAAGGTAGGTTTTCGTTTCACACACTTGCACTTTCGGAACGATTTCTTTGATAATGTAGGCATTAAAAGCAGTTGCTTTTTCGATGGTTGCTTCTCCTTTGGACTGAAGCGATTTCATTGTCGACTTAACAAGTTTCTTGGTTGTTTTGAATTTTTTCCATTCTTCTGTTCCGGATGCAATTTTATCCTTCCCTTTTGTGTATTGCGTAAAGCTTCCGTAGGCATCATTCACGGTTTTTTGCATGCCAGCAATTTCTTTCTGTCCTGAGGCTACTTCTGTTGAAAGCTTGCTTGCTGTTTTAAATGGATCCGTTTCTGAAGGACACGTCATGGAGGCGTAAGATCCCTGAAGCGTTTTAAGTTTTGAAAGTACGTCATTACAATTGGTATTGACGTTTTGAACGGCACCCTTCAATTTAGAATCCACATCAGAGGTTTTGTAATAGATCTTGCAGGAAGAAAAAAGAAGCGTAAGAAGGAGGAAAAAAAATTTAGACTTAAGAAAGGTCATAATGAAATAGGATATTACGCAGAAAGATAGTAAGATTACATTTTAGAAAGAGCATTTCATGGAAAAATCCGATCCGTATCTGTGGATTAAATAGTTAACATGCTCATGTTGTCACTCCTAAAATGATGAGAATTTGAGGTAAAAAAGAAATTATCACCGACTTATTGTAAAATTAACAATAAGTAATTATATTTGTGATAATCTCTAAATACATCGCTTTGATCAAACCTTTCTATATTGTAATTTTTGGTGGTGATGGAGATCTTTCCAAAAGAAAGATTCTTCCGGCATTGTATCAGCGTTTTGTGGATGGTCAGCTTGATGTTGATTTTCGTATTATTGCCGTGAGTAGAAAAGATAGCGGAAATCTACTTCTGGAGGAATTAAAAGCCTTTATTCCACTACTAAATGAGAATGAAATCAAGTTGTTCGCAGAATTTTTCACGCATATCACCATTCTGGTGTTGCCTGAAAATAAAGTGAGCTCTTATGAGCCATTGCGTGGACTAATTCTCGAGCATTCCGATTGGCAAAGGGTATT
>CAIYQV010000496.1 GCA_903928365.1 uncultured Flavobacteriia bacterium | reverse complement strand
TTCGAGAATCTCAATTGTTTCTGATAATTCTTTCCTGAATTCTGCTTGTGAAACTTTATGGCAATTCGCCACCACCATCGAATCGTGATAGCTATAGCCCCAAGCTGTACCAAATGTCACAAAGAGAACCGATGCCGTTTTAAGTTGATTGCGCCATTCCAAACGAACCTTCTGAAGTTTCGTAAACACCTCGTCATTTGATTTTCCATAGAGTAAGGTGCTTGCATCCCAAGAAAAAAAATGATCTTCCCGTTTTAAAATGCGTTCTTCCGCGCTTCCCGCGATCGTTTCTTTCAAAAATCTTGCAAGCGGCAACGGATGAAAAACTGTACCGAAAGGATTGGAAGCGCAATGAAATCCGCTATCCTTTGCTCTGGAAGCTATTTCATCTGAAAAACAAGAACCTAAAAAGAGTAACTGATCATCATGCGTAATAGAAAAAGGTGATCTTCCCGGTTCAAACTTGAGAAACATCCCCTCCATACTAACGCATTAAAGTTCGGGCATTTTCCATAGCCGCTTCGCTAATGGTCTCTCCGCTCAACAATCTCGCAATTTCCGTAGTACGTTCATCAGAATTTAGAATACGAACGCCCGACTGAGTTCGACCGTTTGCGGATACTTTCTCCACTTTTAAGTGCACCTCGCCCTTGGCGGCAACTTGAGGTAAATGCGTAATAGCAATCAACTGACCTTGTTTTCCCATTGCAGACAAAAGGACACCTATCTTTTCTGCTACTTCACCAGAAACCCCTGTATCGATCTCATCAAAAAGAATTGTTGGCAAGGATGTGATCTCGGAAAGTACTTTTTGAAGCGCCAACATTACACGAGACAATTCACCACCGCTTGCAGCTTGCTCAATCGGGACAAGGTCCATGCCTTCATTCGCAGAAAATAGCAATCTAACATTTGAAAGCCCATCAGATGTAAGCTCGGTTCTTTCCACCAATTGAAACTCAAGTTTTGTACCCTTAAGCTTCAACAACTCTAGCACCTCCACTATTTTCCCCGCACTAGTCGATGCAGCCTTCAGTCTGGACTGATGCAGAATACCCGCACGATTTAAAAGCTCGTCATGTTTTGCTTTCAATTCCTGCTCCATTTGTTCGATCTTATTCTCCATTTGAGACAGATCCTGATTTCTACCCTGTAATTCAGTGTAGTAGTTCAAAAGTTCCTGCTGATCTTTTAGCTGATGTTTCTTAAGTATTCGGTTGAATTCATCCATTTTTACCCACAGTGACTGCGTTCTCTCTTGGTCCAGGACCTGATGATCCGTGATTCTGGTCGCATCTGCCGCAATATCTTTCAATTCAAGAACTACTGAACGTAGTCTGTTTTCCAGTTCTGAAATTTCGGGATGCACACCTTGCAATTTCTTACACGCATTTTCGAGTTGTTTTAATTGTGTTAAGGACTGTCCTTCGCCTTGAATGACATGTTCCACCTG
The DNA here is from genome assembly GCA_903928365.1 of uncultured Flavobacteriia bacterium. Taxonomy (GTDB): domain Bacteria; phylum Bacteroidota; class Bacteroidia; order Flavobacteriales_D; family Crocinitomicaceae; genus M0103. The sequence goes on along the minus strand of CAIYQV010000496.1, from coordinate 9,173 downwards.
GTTCAATAACTCCTTTATCTCCTCACCTCGAGCAAGTAACTGTAATTCATTTTCCAGTTGATCAAAATTGTTCTTTTCCAGTTGAAGTGCAGCAATCTCTTCTCTTTGAAATTCATCGTAATCACTTTTTTTCAGAAGTGATTCATAGACCTCTTTTAGCTGGAGCAACTCTTTTTTCTCATTAGAAAAGAGCGTAAAATCTTTTTTAAATTGATTTGAATCCGTTGTCAATTCTGCTAACGCATCCAGCAATTGCAGCTGATAAGCCGGTGATCTTAATTCCACCGTATTGTACTGCGAATGGATATAGAACAATGATCCCGTGAGTTCTTTCAAAATCGCTAAACTGACAGGCGTATCATTAATAAAAGCTCGTGATTTCCCGCCCGAATGAATTTCCCGCCGTATCAGCACATCGGGAGCAAGATCCAGATCATGAATCTTGAACCAATCTTTATACTTGTCCGTATTGATTTCAAATAGCGCTTCTGAAACGGACTTTTCTCCATTTGGTCCGATCACGCTAAAATCTGCCCGATCTCCCATGATCAATCCCAAAGCTCCAAGAAGAATTGATTTCCCCGATCCTGTTTCACCGGTTAGAACAGTAAAACCCGGAGCAAATTCAAGTTCTACGCGATCAATGAGCGCAAAATTCTGTATTTGGAGGCTTTTCAGCATCAATTAAGTATTTCCTGATACTTACTGGAGTTGGCAGGATCGATCTTTTTAAGCAGCGTTACGACATCATTCTTGTCTTTCACCTCTGCGTCTGCGTACAAATTCTTGATCTCAACCAATTTAGCCTGAACAAAATTCAAAAGATTGACCGAATTTGGTCTGGTAGCAACTACTTTGTTCAATTTATTCAATGCGTCATACATTGCTTTTCGTGCTGCAACCTTGTCTTCATACAATTTATCGACCCCTTTTCGATGGTACTCGAAGTTACATTCACGCAAGGGTTCAAACAATTGATGCAAAACATTATCTACCAGATAAAACCTGTTTCGTTTTCCTGACTCATTGGATTTCCATCCTGCGGCATTAGAAGATTGCGCGTTGGAAACGATCTGCTGAGCCTCAGTGAAATAGGGCGTTCCACCTTTCAATGAAAATGAATCATAATCCATTCCAATAATGAAATAGGCATAGAAAGCAAGGATAGATGTTAAGTTGTCTCTGTATTGATTTGGCGCATAAACCAGCACAGAATTCCGTGAGTATGCGAATTGAATATCGTCGTCCTGAAAATTAAAAACGGTCGTGTTGTAAGAAGAATTAAATGCAGGTCTGGATGATTGAACCTGCATGGACCCCGAATAGGTCCCTACCGAAGGGATCGAATTGATCTGTATTTGAATATTACAGTTGATGCGTTCCTCCACTTTGAACTTGTCTTTGGTCCATTGTGTCGTGTTCATCATGTCATAGATCGTTTGTTTCAATTGGTCGAAGATCTCTTTCTCAACGGAAGTAACCTCCAAACGAGCATCCGTCACAATGCTCACCTGACAATTCAATTCCTGAGAGGCAACCCAAAGGGGAAAGAAACAAAGTAGGATAAACAGACTCCTTAGCATAGGTATTTCATTACAGTATCTATAATATCGCCGGCGACTTCCGACTTAGACTTTAACTCAAAACTAGTCAAATTATTGCGATCATCCAAGATGCTCACCTTGTTGGTATCCCCTGCAAATCCAGCTCCTTCATCCTTCAGCGTATTCATTACGATCAAGTTCAAATTCTTTGAATTTAATTTTGATTCACCGTTCTTTAACAAGTCTGATGTTTCAAGCGCAAATCCAACCAATACCTGTGTTGTAAGCTTATGTTCACCTGCCCATTTCAGGATGTCCGGATTCTTCGTCAATTCGATATTCAACGTTTCCTCCTTTTTTTTGATTTTTTCATCGGCTATGGTTTCAGGGCGATAATCCGCCACGGCCGCTGCGAAAATACCCAAGTCACATGTGGCCCATATTTGCTGAACTTTTTCCAACATCTCTCTCGCTGACACTACATCCAGTCGTTGAATTCTATTCCCTGAAACTTTTAAACTTGTCGGACCAGTAACCAATATCACCTCTGCTCCTCTTGATGCTGCCAGCTCCGCAATGGCGTAACCCATTTTTCCACTCGAATGGTTTCCAATAAAACGCACCGGATCAATTGCTTCGTATGTTGGACCAGCCGTCACAAGAATCTTTTTACCCGCCAAATCTTTTATGGTGAAAAAATCAGCAATATGAGCAGCAATTGTTTCAGGTTCAGCCATTCGACCTTCACCCTCCAGTCCACTTGCCAATTCACCGCTTTCCGCTGGAATGATGCTCACACCGTCCTTTTCAAGTTGAAGAAGATTTCTTTTCGTCGAAGGATGCGCATACATATCCAGATCCATTGCGGGAGCAACTATGGTCTTCCCTTTCATCGACAGATAAGTAGCAAGCAACAAATTGTCGCAGCTCCCCAGTGACATTGCCGAAAGCGTATTTGCAGTAAGAGGTGCAATCACAAATAGATCCGCCCAAAGCGCTAATTCTACATGGTTGGTCCAAACCCCTGTTTTTTTATCCCAGAATTCGATTGCAACAGGGTTACCTGATAACGTAGAGACAACCAGGGGGCTAATAAAATCAGAAGAGGCAGGAGTCAATATACATTTGACTTCTGCCCCTTGTTTTTTAAGTATTCTGATAAGATATGCGATCTTGTATGCCGCAATACCTCCCGTTACACCGAGAAGAACGCGTTTTCCCCGCATGGACTTAATTTGTCTCTTCTGGTTTACGAGTGTAGATCTTCTCATCGGTCAACTCTTGCATAGCAATAGCTACCGGTTTAGGAAGTTTTTCGTAGAATTTAGAGATTTCGATTTGCTCGCGATTCTCAAAGATCTCCTCCAGGTTATCCGTAGAAGATGCAAACTCCTGAAGCTTTTGATTCAACTCCTCTTTCAATTCCACACTGATCTGGTTAGATCTTTTGGAAAGGATAACGATTGATTCGTAGATATTCCCCGTTTCTTTCTCCATTTTGATAGTGTCACGGGTAACCGTGGAACGCTCTGCAGTACTGTTCTTAAAGCTCATTTGTTTTATTTTTTCAATTCGATTTGCTGAAGTTCCTCATTCATATCATCACTGATTTTATCAGCGCTTCTTTTGTAGGAAGATTCGGGAAAATCGGCTACAAATGTACGATATCTTTCTATTGTTTGCTCGATTCGTTCCTTTTTTTTGCTATCAATACTATTTAAGGCCAATTGAAACGAATTTTCAAGAAGGATAAAACTGATTTCCTCCCGATTACGAGACCTGGGATAATCTTCCAGAAAAGTAGCAGCCGTGGTCACTGCAGCCCTGTAATTCTGAGTTTTAACATACAGTTTGACTGCATCGTATTCTTTCTTTTCCAGTTTTATACGCAGGCCATCCATCACATGGTTGCACGAATCCACAAGATCTGACTGTGGATAAGTGTCAATAAACTGTTGCAGGTTACTGATCGCAAGTTCGGTATCATTTTGATCAAGCGACGAGGACGGAGAATTAAATACAGAACACATCGCTGAAAGAAAAAGTGACTCTTGTGACTTCGAACTATAAGGATAACGCTGAGAATAGGAACCGAAATAGTAGCCTGCCATATAATAATCCTTTTCAGCGTAATAGGCCTTTGCGATCCGGTAGTAAGCTAATTCACCTTCACCTGTTTTAGGCATTTTCTGATAGATCTGTTCGTAGAGTGTGATGGAACGGAGGTACTGACCTTTGTCATAAAGTGCATTTGCCGTCTCAAACTTCACCTGATAATCATCCCCTTTTACAATCTTGTTGTAACCAGAACATCCGGTCATCACAATCATTACTGTGAATGTGATTAGAAACAACTGTTTGGTCTGACTTTTCTGCATTTTATTTAACTCTCAGGCTTCGACCGATTTGAAGGGTAGAACTTGGACGAATCCCATTCAACTGGCAGATCTTGGATACCGTAGTTTGATTTCTGTCAGCAATCTCAGTGAGTGTATCACCCGATTTTATCTTGTAATACTTTCGTAACGATGTTTGCACCGCTTGAGCTACTTCAATTTGCTTTTCAACAGGATCTTCTACTTTTTCTACTTGTTCAGGTTCTTCACCTTCCAATACCGTTGTAGGTTTCGCACCCGGACGGAATAACCCTTTGTGAACGAATAGATTATCATCTTTACATGCTCTTTTATCAAAATCGATCACCTCCTCCGGATTGATGGCTGCATCATAAAAACGAACCTCAAAATGCAAATGAGATCCATACGAGCGACCTGTATTCCCTCCCAATCCGATTACTTCTCCTGCTTTCACTTCCTGATCGGGAGCTACGAGTAATTTGCTCAGGTGAGCATAAAACGTTTCTAATCCATTGTAATGTCGCACCACAACTAGATTTCCAAAACCACCATCATTGTATTTGGCGTAGCGGACTTTTCCTGCCCAACAAGCACGAACCGTGTCACCCGTTTCAAGATCCAAATCAATCCCGCTGTGATGGCGGCCGTGACGGAAACCATAGCGAGAAGTGACCATACCTGGAACCGGTGCCACAAAATCCTTGTGCGCTTCATCCAAAACACAGAGCCAGAGTGTATCATTCAACTTGGACATATCGTTGTGCTTTCCTGATGTAAAACACACGTCGTTATTCCATGAATTGGTAAAGTTCAACCCCAATTGTTGAGTCAGTACATTATGTATGTCTGAATTAAGGATTCCTGTAAACGTTTTATCCTTTAAAAATGCCCAGGTGCGATTCGAATAAATAACCATCGGACCTTTGTCAGTGTATACGGTATCCAAAACCTGCTGCGCATTCAAGTGAATGGCAGAGATCAGAATCCATATAAGCAACGTGATTTTTTGTTTCATCAACAAAGTGTCAATCTTCGATTTACGGGTGCAAAGTTACTATTTTGAACCTGGTTTCACAACATCCATAACCAGCACATTGTAGAAAATAGATTCATCTGGTTTTACAATATCAAGGTATCCCTGTTTGCCGTAAGCCTCTGCCGCCGGAACCACCACAAATAACCTATCGAATTTTTTAGCATTAATTAACGCTTTTCTCAAACCCGGGACGAGACCATGGTCTTCCATCCGATAAATGAATGGCTTATCTACCCTAAATGTGTTCACAAATTCTTTGACAGATGGCGTACTAGCAATCGTATGGAAAATTACTGCATTTTTATCGCTGAATTTTAATTTGTTATCCTTATTTTCTTCAAGTAACCATACACGTGTGCCGTCAACCTGTTTAGTTGGTATTTTTTTACTTAATATTTTTAAATACAACCAATTATCTGAATTTGGTGGAATCAAACCTTCAATTCCCTTGTCCCCACGTGCTAATTTACTTGGAATTAAGACCTTCACATTATCTCCCACTTTCAATTCTTTAAACGCACTATCCCAACCCGGAGTTTGTAAATTATACCCTATCAAAAAAGGCAACATTTTCTTGTTTGCCAGTTTATTTCCGTCTACAATCTTCCCATCTTTCAACTTCACTTCATATTCGATATTCACCATATCCCCCTCTTGAAGCAAATCTCCAGCACCATGCTTATACCAATAGATAACGATACCATTGTCGAATTTCTTTTTAGCGATCACATTCGGTTCTGCATCCTTTTTTGCAGATTTCTTATCAAGAGCCTTTTTTGACTTTCCCTCTGTATTTCGGCATGACGAAAAAACAAGTGAAACCAGCAACACAAATAAAACAAGGATCTTCGAACTCATGGAACTAAACCTATTAAATGAATATCAACGACAATAACTGACAACGGTGGAATCTTGTCCATATCCCCCACCAATCCATGCGCTAAATGACTTGGAATAATCATATGTGCTTTGTCTCCCACTCTCATTTTTTTTATTCCTTCCTGAATTCCACTTTCAATATCGCTCTTATCAATAACAAACTCCTCCATTTCATCCGAAGCAGTCTTGTAACATTGGGTTCCGTCCAATAAGGATATTTCAGTTTCCACTTGCGCGGTCAATCCAACTGCAGCTTCTGCGCCATTTCCATTTTCAAAGATGTCATAGCGTAAGCCTGATCCAGTAGAGATCATTTTCCAATCACTATGTTGTTCAAGAAACATTTTGATCTGTAGATCTTGTTCTATGGCCAATTCGCGATTAAAATCAGTTGATTTCTTCGGATTCCAATCGATTGTCTGTTCCTCCTCCTGGGTTCCACAGGAAAACAACATTCCTAATAGGAGTATTTGAAAAAGCTTTATCATGAGAAAAATTCGGGAACCAATTTTTTGAATCGAATAATCGTATCGCTCAATGAATCCAAACTCATTCCCCCAGCAGCGTATTTATGTCCGCCACCTGAAAAATGTTGCATCGCCAGTTCATTAACAAAATATTCTCCTTTAGATCTGAATGAGATCTTCACCTCGCCGTCTCGCTCCACAAAAAATGCAGCCGCTTTTATCCCATCAACGGAAAGAGCAACATTTACCAATCCTTCCGTATCACCTTTTTTGTAATGAAAGCGTTCGAGTTCTTCTTTTGTCAAAGAAATCAAAGCAACCGGTAACCCGGGAATTTTTTCAAATTTTTCAGCTACAGCAAAACCACGCAATTGCAAACGATCAAGCGTATTAGAATCGTAAACCTTCTCATGGACGTCACTATGCTTCACTCCTGCTTTCAATAATGTGGAAATGACTTCATGGGTACGTGATGTAACGGATGGAAATCTGAAGGAACCGGTATCGGTCATGATACCTAAATAGAGCGGTGTTCCTATATTTTCGTCTAATTTATCCACATTGACTGATTGGTCGATCAATTCAAAAATAAGTTGAGAAGTTGAGCAACAAGCAGTATCCGAAACAACGATCTGACAGAAATCTGCAGGATAAGGGTGGTGATCGATCATCACTTTTTTTCCTTTAGCCGCCAACAGCAATTCACTCATTTCCTTCCCTACACGTTCAGGCGAATTGTAATCCAGACAAAAAATTAGGTCAGCTTCACTTAAAAGATGTTGAACATTTTGCGGATCGTTTTCGAAGGAAAATATTTCTTCAGATCCATGCAACCATTGTAAGAATTCGGGTGCCATATCCGGATGACAAACCGAAACCTTTCTATTCAATTTTTTTATAAAATAGTACAATCCTAATGAGCAGCCAATCGAATCCCCATCCGGTCCTTTGTGAGAAGTAATAACAATATGCTTTGCTTCCCGGATCTCAGAAACGATCTGCTTGAAAATGTCAGTCATAGATTTATTTTAATAATCGGTCGGTTTCTGTATATATACGCTTTCGAAGACCTTCAGTAACAGGATATAAAGGAAGGCGCATATACTCTTCTGATATTACTCTTCTGTTTAACGCCACTTTTACTCCTCCCGGATTTCCTTCTTCGAAGAACATTTTAGTTACAGGAAGTAATTCGTAATGTTCTTTTCTGGCTAAGGAAAAATCGCCTTTTATTGCGCTATGAACCATCTTTGAGAATCGTTCAGGAAAGGCATTTGCTACCACCGATATTACACCATCAGCTCCAGCTGCTATCAAAGGCATGGTGATCGCGTCATCTCCGGATAAGAGACCGAAACCATTTGGTCGACAACGAATGATCTCCATGATTTGCTCCATGTTTCCTGAAGCTTCCTTCATTGCAACAATGTTTGAGATCTCACTGAGTTCGAGTGTTGTTTCCGCAGTCATATTTGAACCTGTTCTCCCTGGCACATTGTAAAGGATAATCGGAAGGTCGGTGCTCTGAGCCAGTTGTCGGTAATGTGAAATAATTCCTTTTTGAATTGGTTTATTGTAGTAAGGAGACACCGAAAGGATCCCATCAATTCCCGCGGGAAGCGATTGCAGTGATTCTCCTACTGCGATAGTGTTGTTTCCTCCAACACCGTAAACGATCTTTAATTTTCCCTGATTCACATCCTGAACACATTCCAACACCTTCTTTTTCTCATCTGACGACAAAGTAGGTGATTCACCAGTAGTACCCTGAACGACCAAAAAGTCTGTCCCGCCATCTATCTGCAACTGAACCAACTTCTTTAAGCCATCAAAATCTATTGTAAGATCATTTTTAAAAGGAGTAACCAATGCTACCCCCGAACCTGTGAATATGTTATTCATTTCCGGAGATTTTATCTAACGTTTGTATCGTAAAGTTGATGATATCTGCAGGTTTCTCGCTTTTACTTTCAACATGCAGAGAGAAAAAATCATTATTGATGTTGACACCAATTTTCCATGGTGTATGAACGTTCTTTAGTAATTTGAACAGTTTTTTATCATCCGTATACAACCAAATCAAAGCATCATAGGGTTGTACTATGATCCGTTCCATCTCCTCATCTCGTAACTTTCCGAAAAAGGAAAGATCTTTTGGTGAAAAATAATGGATCAACCGATGAGTCGGCAAAATCTCTTTCTTGACTTGTTTTGGCAGAGGAACGATTATTTTAAGATCCTGAACATTGCTATCATTCAAGGATTCATCCAGCGCTTTTAAATATTCAAAGTACTCCAGTTCTTCATTGTATGGCAATACAATCAACAACCTTTTTACCCGTTCCCATATTGAAAGTTGTTCTCTCACGTTAATTTTTCAGCAATTTAATAAAATCATCCTCAGAAAGGATGGAAATTCCCAAATCAGTTGCTTTTTTAAGTTTAGACGGCCCCATATTCTCCCCTGCAACAACATAATCTGTTTTTGAAGATATGGACGAAACATTCTTCCCTCCATTGGATTCAATCACTTGTTTTAACTCGTCACGGCTAAAGGAATGAAATACGCCAGAGACTACAAATGATTTCCCTTCCAGCAAATCAGACGCTTTTTCCTTTTCTTCGACTTCCAAATGAATCCCATGACCTCGCAAGCGATTCACCAACTGTATATTTCGCTCATCCCTAAAAAAGGCATTTACCGACAACGCGATTTTTTCGCCTACTTCTTCGGCTTCCATCAGTTCTTGTGTAGAAGAAGTACTCAAAACTTCCATATTCTTAAAATGCAAGGCCAGTTTTTTAGCGACCGTCTCCCCAACAAATCGAATTCCAAGCGCAAATAATACCCGTTCAAATGGCACCGCTTTGGATGCCTGAATTCCCTGTA
>CAIYQV010000495.1 GCA_903928365.1 uncultured Flavobacteriia bacterium | reverse complement strand
GTTTCGTTATCCGCAGGTTTCACACCGTACGCTTTTAAACTGGGCTGTTTTTTTGAATCGATGTAATTCAAGGTCCCTGCTATTTTTAAACCAGCCATTTTATCGGATGACACATCCATCAGCTGAACCGCATTTTGCTCACAATATTCATCAAAAGACATCTTTATAGATGAAGGTTTTGAAAATTCTGAGGAAGTATTTTTTACACTTTTGGCTTCTTGACCGAGCGCTACAATCGGCGCAGCAATCACAAAGCTAAAGACCAAACAATTCAAGAGATTTCTCTTCATGATTTCATAGTTACAGTGCATAGACTAGATGTTCAAAAAAAAGTTGCATTTGGGGATAAACTTATTTTTCAACGGCGGCCAAAATTAAGAATTAAAAGTAGTTTTGTCACATAATTTTTCGAGATAAATGGAGACTTCACAACTATCAAACATTGCTTCTCAAGTGAGGCGCGACATCGTACGAATGGTGGCAGGCGTAAATTCAGGTCATCCCGGTGGATCACTGGGTTGCGCAGATTTTTTAACCTTGTTGTACTTCGACGTTATGAAGCATGATCCTAAGAATTTTACAATGGATGGTGCACATGAAGATCTGTTTTTCCTTTCCAATGGACACATCTCGCCGGTTTGGTACAGTGTTCTGGCCAGAGTAGGTTATTTCACGATAGAAGAATTAGGCACATTTAGAAAATTATCTACCCGTCTGCAAGGCCACCCTTCTACGGACAAAAAATTGCCCGGAATCCGCATGGCTTCAGGTTCTTTGGGTCAAGGTTTATCAGTGGCTGTTGGTGCTGCTCAAGTTAAAAAGCTGAACAATGATGCTTCCTATGTTTACACGTTGCACGGTGATGGTGAATTACAAGAGGGTCAGATCTGGGAAGCTGCTATGTATGCAGCAGCAAATAAGGTGGATAATATCATCGCTACTATCGATTTTAACGGCCGACAAATTGATGGGGATGTAGAACAAGTATTGTCACTTGGTAACCTTCATCAAAAATGGCAAGCTTTTGGCTGGATCGTTCTGGAAATGGATGGTCACAATCTCACTGATATGAAAAATACGATGCTGAAAGCTCAAAGTCATTGCGGCGAAGGCAAACCAGTTGTGATCATCATGAAAACAGAAATGGGTCAAGGGGTTGATTTTATGATGGGGTCGCACAAATGGCATGGAGTTGCTCCAAATGCTGAACAATTGGAAAAAGCCCTTTCTCAACTGGAAGAAACACTGGGAGATTATTAAATCATTGAAAAAACTACTTTTCATACTGTCCTTCTTTTTTGTTCAGCTTGCTACAGGACAAGAAGAACTGACGCGAATCCTTTTTATATTGGACGCATCGAACAGTATGAACGCACCCTGGGACAACAACCAGACCCGAATTGAAGCTGCAAAAGAACTTTTGGCGCAAACGATCGATAGCCTGAGAGGCACGCCCAATCTCGAGGTAGCATTGAGGGTCTACGGTCACCAATCACCTATTACCGCAACATTTCAAGATTGCAACGATACCAAACTGGAAATCCCATTTGGAAAAGACAATTACGACAAGATCAAATACAGGATTCGATCCATTGAAGCCAAAGGGACGACTCCTATTGCCCGCTCTCTCGAAGCAGCGGCAGACGATTTCCCAGATCAGAATGAACGAAATGTGATTATTCTCATCACGGACGGTTTAGAGGCCTGTGACAATGATCCATGTGTCATCGCTAAAAAACTAAAAGACAAAGGAGTAAAAGTCACTCCTTTCGTTATTGGTCTTGGAATGGACCTTTCTTACCTGGACAAATTCAACTGTATCGGGCCGTATGCTGATGCTGAAACCAAGGATGCCTTTCGGAATGTCTTAAAAAACGTCGTTTCAAAAGCCCTGTTGAATACCACAGTCCAGATCAATCTGAATGACATTTCGAAAAATCCGAAGGAAACGGATGTGACGATGTTCCTTTACGAGGCAGGTACAAAAAATCTGAAGTATACGTTTGTACACACGATCAATCGATTTGGCAATCCGGACACATTGATCATGGATCCTGCACTGAAATACGACCTAGTGGTGAATACCATTCCCATGGTCGAAAAAAAGAACATTACTCTTCAAAAACACATACACAATACCATCGTTGTAGATGCCCCTCAGGGTTTCATCAAAACTCGATTTATTAATGCGTCAAAGTCTTATTTGATTGATGCGCGTATTATGCAACATGGCAAACCTACCACACTGAACGTGCAAAAAATGAATGTCAGTGATAAATACCTTGTTGGGAAATATGACATCGAAGTCCTTACACTTCCTCGCACGTACGTTACTGTCGATGTGACTCAAAGCAGTACTGTTTATGTTGACATAATGGCCCCGGGATTATTCACCTATAAAACCATTCAACCTGTTGTTGCACAGATTTTCCTCCTAAAAGATAACGGCTCGATAGAATGGGTATGTAATCTGGATGAAACAGTTAAAAGTGGAGGTGTACAACTTCAACCAGGTAATTACAGACTGGTTTACCGACAAAAAAATCTCAGGTCTTCATCCTATACGATTGATAAAGACTTCAGAATCTATTCAAACAAAACAACAACAATCAATATCTGATCATTATGGAATTTGAAATTCTTGGAAACAAAGACACCCGTTCAGGATTTGGGGAAGGACTAGCAGAATTGGGAAGAACCAATGAAAATGTAGTAGCACTTTGTGCAGATCTTACCGGCTCTTTAAAAATGGATGCCTTCCAGAAAGAGAATCCAGAACGCTTTTTCCAAGTTGGAATTGCTGAAGCTAACATGATCGGATTGGCAGCAGGAATGACTATCGGAGGAAAGATACCGTACACAGGTACCTTCGCAAATTTCTCCACCGGACGCGTTTACGATCAGATTCGTCAGTCGGTAGCATATTCTCAGAAGAACGTGAAAATTTGTGCTTCACATGCCGGACTAACTTTAGGTGAAGACGGTGCAACCCATCAAATTCTGGAGGATATCGGAATGATGAAAATGCTTCCGAACATGACAGTCATTGTTCCTGCTGATTTCAACCAAACCAAACAAGCCACCATTGCCATCGCTGAACATCAGGGACCGGTTTACCTTCGATTTGGACGTCCTGTAATGCCGATCTTTGTGAAACCTGACGCTAAATTCACCATTGGTAAAGCTGATATACTTCAAGAAGGAACAGATGTAACGATCATTGCATGTGGACATTTGGTATGGAAATCCATCGAAGCGGCAAAAGTACTTGCTGAAAAAGGCGTATCTGTGGAGTTGATCAACATGCATACGATCAAACCTTTGGACGAAGAGGCGATTTTGAAATCCGTAAGTAAAACGAAATGTGTTGTAACAGCAGAAGAACACATGATCTTAGGTGGTCTTGGAGAATCTGTTGCACAAGTTTTAGCACGTAAACTTCCTTCTCCGCAAGAGTTTGTTGCCGTGAATGACACATTTGGCGAAAGCGGAACTCCCATGGAATTGATGACGAAATACGGTATTGATTCGCAAAATGTGGTGGATGCTGTACTGAAAGTGCTTAAAAGAAAATAATTTCGGAAAAAACGAGCAAAGAACAAGGAATAAGGAGCAAAGACTTCAAAACCTTAATTTGTTTAATTGTGTCAAACGATAAACGATTTCTTGAATTACTTGGTCAGACGAATCAAAGTCCCTACCTCATTGACATAGAGCGCGCTGAAGGGATTTACATTTATGATAAATCCGGAAAATCGTACATGGATATGATTGCCGGTGTGGCAGTTAACAATATTGGTCACAATCATCCTAAAGTAGTCAGAGCACTCAAAGAACAAATTGATCGCCATTTACATGTGATGGTTTATGGTGAGTACATCCAGGATGCTCAATTACTTTTTGCAGAGCGACTTACTGCACTTCTTCCTGACAATTTGAACAGCGTGTATACCGTTAACTCAGGAACGGAAGCAAATGAAGCAGCCTTAAAACTCGCCAAACGCTTAACTGGCAGAACAGAATTGATCTCTTTCCGAGGTTCCTATCATGGTAGCACGCATGGATCCATGAGTGTGTCGGGGAACGAGGTGAAAAAACAGGCTTTCAGGCCTTTACTACCGGATGTCACATTTCTTCAATTCAATTCGATCTCAGATCTCGAGCGAATCACCGAAAAAACTGCCGGAGTAATCATTGAAACGGTGCAAGGTGATGCAGGAGTCCGCATTCCGGATTTAGCATTTCTGCAAGCTCTTCGTAACCGTTGCGATGAAACCGGAGCACAACTTATTTTCGATGAGATCCAATGTGGAATGGGTCGAACGGGTAAGCTTTTTGCCTTTGAACATTTCGGAATCGTTCCTGATATTCTTACACTTGGCAAAGCTTTAGGAGGAGGAATGCCGATTGGCGCATTGGTTTCATCTAAGGAAAAACTTTGGGAATTCACCTATGAACCCATGCTGGGTCACATCACCACTTTTGGTGGACATCCCGTTGTTTGTGCTGCCGGGGCTGCGTGTCTGGAAGTTCTCAAAGATGAAATCGATCTGAATGAAGTGGAACGATTGGGAGCGCTCCTCGAATCGAAGATAGGACAAAGTGACGAAATCAAAGAGATTCGACGAAAAGGCATGCTATTCGCTTTCGACATGGAGTCGTTTGAACGAGTAGAAAAGGTTGTAAAACGTTGTTTGGAAAAGGGTTTAATCAGTTTCTGGTTCTTGTCGCATCCTTATAGTTTTAGACTTTCACCTCCTCTGAGCATTACGGAAGAAGAAATGAAACGAGCCGGGAAAATAATTTTAGAGGCTATTGAAGAAACTAAATGTTAATCCTTAATCGGAGGGTTAAAGGTCATTTTATCACTGCAGGAAGATCCTTCACTTCATCAGAAGGAACAAATCGAAGTGAACTCGTATTCACACAATGTCTTGTTTCCTTATCCGTAAACCCTTCACCTAAGAAAACATGACCGAGGTGACCGCCACAGTTCATGCAAATGATCTCTGTTCGTGAACCATCGGCGTCAGGAACTCGTTTTACAGCTCCCTCGATCTCATCATCGAAACTAGGCCAACCGCAATGAGAATCAAATTTATCATCTGATCGGTAAAGGGGGTTGTTGCACCTTCTACAGATGTACATTCCTTCATCTTTTTTATTGTAATAATCTCCTGTGAAAGGTCGATCGGTTGCCTTATTAACCAATACACGTTCTTCTTGAGGTGTTAGATCATTGTATTTCATCGTGTCTGATTTTTCCTTTTTTAAAACTTGAGTTTTCTCTTGCGCCTGACATGCGCCTAAAAATAAGAGTAGAAGCACGCTTAATCCAAATTTCATAAATACGTTTTCTTCTAAAACAATCAAATGGATGAATTGTGCGCTGTTAAACCATCTGCGAGCTCAAGAATCTTCTGAAAAGCCTTTTCCATCTGTTCGTTGGTTATACAATAAGGTGGATTTAGGAAGATCACATTTCCCAATGGGCGCATTAACAAACCATTTTCAATGAAAAACTGATACGCTTGATCGCGAACACCAGAGAAATAAGTGTTTCCTTCCCCTGTTTTCAGTTCAACGGCGAAAATTGTTCCAAGCATTCGAACGGACTCAATTTGTGAATGGTTCTCAAAAAGTTTCTTCTTTTCCCTCAGGAACTCATTTATCCGCGTAATATTAGACCAGGTTTCCTCTTTTTCAAAAACATCTAAACTTGCACATGCGGAAGCACACGCTATGGGATTGCCAGTGAAAGAATGGCCATGCAGAAAACCTTTTGCTATCTCATTTGAGAGAAACATAGTGTAGATCGCATTGGTTACCACCGTTAAACCTAGAGGTAATACTCCACCAGTTAAACCCTTCGAAAGACAAACGATATCAGGTTTCTCCAGACAATAGTCCATTGCGAATAATTTACCTGTTCTACCCCAGGCAGTCATCACCTCATCGAATATGACCAATACGTCATATTTCCTTGCAATTCTAACCAATGCATCCAGCCAATCTGCCTCATACATGCGCATGCCCGCTGAGCCTTGAATCAGTGGTTCTACTATGAATGCAGCAAATTCTCCCGTTGCGAATAGCATCTCTGCTTGAGCAAGAAGTTTTGATTTATTGTTTTCATTGG
>CAIYQV010000494.1 GCA_903928365.1 uncultured Flavobacteriia bacterium | reverse complement strand
TTTTTCACCACCTTCCGGACCAAGATCGATAATCCAGTCTGCACATTTCATGACGTCGGTATTGTGTTCAATGACAATGACTGAATGTCCAACATCAATTAGCGCATTGAGTGCTTTGAGCAATTTTTCGATGTCATAAAAATGCAAGCCGGTTGTTGGTTCGTCAAAAATGAAGAGGGTAGAAGGAGCATTCAAACCTTTTGAAAGGAACGAAGCGAGCTTGATACGTTGCGCTTCACCGCCACTTAATGTACTGGATGCTTGACCTACCTTCAGATAACCAAGACCTACATCGACCAAGGGCTTGATCTTTTCAGCGATCTTTTGTTCCAACTTATCCTTTCCGGATTCAAAGAATTCTAAAGCTGCTTCAATATCCATTTCCAGAAGATCAGCTATGGAAATATCCCGGTAAGTTATTTCGAGCGTTTCCTGCTTATAGCGTTTTCCTTCACAGGCCTCACATGGTAAATGAATATCAGCCATGAATTGCATTCCTACAGTGATCTCTCCTTCACCTTCGCACATTTCACAACGACCGCCTTCTACGTTGAAAGAAAAGAACCCCGGCTTGTAGCCACGCGTTTTAGCTAAGGGTTGTCTTGCAAACAATTCGCGTATATCATCAAAGGCTTTTACATAGGTGATCGGATTGCTCCGTGATGATTTTCCTATTGGATTCTGATCTACGAATTCAACAGCGCGAATGGTCTTGATATCACCACCCAGACTCTGGAATAATCCATTCAGATCGGAACTTTCGCCCAAATAATTTCTCACAGCCGGATACACGATCTCTCGTATCAAGGTGGATTTTCCTGAACCACTTACTCCCGTAACACAAACCAATTGGTTAAGTGGTATCTCTACATCAATATCTTTTAAATTGTATTGACGTGCGCCTTTCACCTGAATGCGGTTTTTAACTGGACGACGTTTATCCGGGGTCACAATGCTTCGTTTTCCGCTCAGGTAATCTGCGGTGAGACTTCTATTCGCTTTCGATAGGTTTGCATGAGTTCCTTGAAATACGACTTCACCACCATATTTACCGGCCATCGGACCGATATCGATCAGTTCATCTGCGGCCTTCATGATCTCCGTTTCATGCTCCACAACGATCACGGTATTTCCTTCATCCCGTAAACGGTGCAGTACGCGAATCAAATTAGCGGTATCTGCCGGATGTAATCCGATCGATGGTTCATCGAGAATGTACATGGAACCAACCAGACTACTTCCCAGTGAAGTCGCCAGATTGATACGTTGCGATTCACCCCCTGAGAGAGAGTTAGAAGGACGGTTCAAGGTAAGGTATCCGAGTCCTACGTCGACAAGAAAGTTTAATCGGGACGTAATTTCTGGTAGGATCCGCTTAGTAACCTGCTGATCATGTTCACTCAATGTTAGATCAGTGAAAAAGTTGTACGCCTCGTTTACCGGCATTAAGACAATGTCAGTGATCGAACGGTTATTTACTTTTACATAAGAAGCATCTTTGCGGAGTCTCGTGCCTCTGCAATCCGGACATTCCGTTTTTCCACGATAGCGAGAAAGCATTACACGGTATTGGATTTTGTAGGTCTGACTTTCAATGAATTTAAAAAACCTGCGTATTCCTGTGAAGTGCTTATTTCCTGACCAGAGTAGCTCGTATTCATCTTTCGTAAGTTCAGAAATTGGCCTGTGAATAGGGAAATCGAATTTCGACGCACTGTAGATCAGTTCTTGTAAATATTCTCCCATGGTTTCGCCGCGCCATGGTGCAACGGCTCCTTGAAAGACACTTAAACTTCTATCCGGAAAAACCAATTTTTCATCAATTCCAATGACACTTCCGTAGCCTTCACATGTTTTGCAAGCACCATAGGGATTGTTGAAGGTGAAAAAATGTTCGTTAGGTTCCTGGAATTCTATGCCATCCATCTCAAAACGAGTTGAAAAAGTCATTGGATTGGATTCGTCAGCAGAACAAATAATGCATTTCCCATGACCTTCTGAGAAGGCGAGTTGAACAGAATCCCCGAATCGAGCGGTACTTTCCTCCGTGTCATCTACACTGATTCGGTCTATGATAAGCAGATCCGATGAAGTCAGTTCGGTGGATGAAGTCAGTTCATCCTCAATATTCACTAAGCCTGTTGAGCTAAGTATGCGCGTGTACCCTTGGTCAAAAAGAATTTTGAGCGATCTTTCCTTACCGTATTTCTCAATATTGACCAGTGGACAAGCGATTAATAGTTTATGGCCATTTTCATAGCTCAAAATACAGTCAACCACATCACGTACCTGATGTTTTTTGACTTCAGTACCTGAAACCGGACTGATCGTTTTGCCAGTTCTTGCAAACAAGATCTTCAGGTAATCATAGATCTCAGTCGTTGTTCCAACCGTTGAACGGGGATTGCTGGATATCACCTTTTGTTCGATCGCGATGGCGGGAGCAATACCTTTGATGTAATCCGTTTCAGGTTTATCCAGCTTTCCAAGGAATTGTCGGGCATAAGAAGATAAACTTTCGATGTATCGACGCTGTCCCTCCGCATACAGTGTGTCAAAAGCCAAAGAAGATTTCCCAGAACCTGAAAGTCCAGTGATAACAGTCATTTTACCATGAGAGATCTCTACACTCAGATTTTTAAGATTATGGACGCGTGCGCCTTTGATTTCGATCTTTTTTGGATTGCCTGATGCCATTGTTACAAAATTAATCAAACAACCCAACGGATCATTGGTTTATGCCGTTTACTCAAAAGAGGATGCTTTTTTCTGTTGATTGAGAAGAAAGTATTATCTTAGCCTCGTAAACAATTCAAAAACGGTTGCCTATAAAACACCTATACGCTTAAAGATCAAGGATTAATATTAAAATTGAGAAGCCATGATTATGAAGCGTTTGGATGACCGTGAGTTGGTATCCCTCTATATTAACGGTGAAGAAAAGGCCTTTGAGCAGCTATTGTTGCGTCACAAGGAAAGAATCTACAGATTTATTTACTTGAAAGTAAAGGATAGAGCCTTGGCGGATGATCTCTTTCAGGAAACTTTTGTGAAGATCATTAATACCCTCAAACTCGGTTCTTACAACGAAGAAGGAAAATTTCTTCCATGGGCGATGCGCATTGCGCACAATTTGGTGATCGATCATTTCAGAAGAAGCAGCAAAGTGCGAATGATCTCTGAATCGTCATCACTGAAGGAGGACTTCAATATCTTCAGCGTATTGTCTTGTGAAACGAAAAACGTGCAGGAGCAGATTGTCTACGATGAACTCGAAAATCAGATGGTGGATCTGATTGAATACCTTCCTCAAAGTCAAAAGGATATTTTGAAGATGCGCATCTTTCAGGATCTATCTTTTAAAGACATCGCAGAAATGGAGGACATCAGTATCAATACAGCGCTAGGAAGAATGCGCTATGCCTTAATGAACTTGCGTAAACTGATTGAAAAGCACCAGTTGGTAACGGAGATCTAACAATGCGTGTTAGTTTGCTCATAGGGTTTATGATTCTTGTGCTTTCGGGCTGTGAGAAGCACCAGGCAAGGAAATGGTCAGGTACCTATCAATGCAATGTTCATTACCACTACTGGGACATGATACCAACGATAGTTGACAGTAACTATTCGGAAAGTATTGAGATCTCCCATTCCAAGGACAAAATAATCATTTTCGGTCATGAAGTACCGGTAGATTCTTTAAAAGATGAAAGACTCTATTACGAAGGATACGTGCATGATTATTTCCAGATTCAATTTAAAGGAGACAGCATTTACTACTTAAGATCCGGCGGCGGTTTGGGGGGAAATGCCAGTCATGAATATCGTGGAATTAAAAAATAAAAATTACAATTTAAGAGGGGGATTGAATAAATCGGTAGTGTCAGAATTCTAAAATTTCCTTACTTGAAATGATAAGCCAAACCAATTCTGGCAGAGAAAAACGTTTGCCAGGATTCTGAAATTAATCCTTTGGTACTATTTATTACACTTTCATTGTTCGGTGCGTAGATGTATGGGGTATAAGATAGCTGGACAGTAGGCGAGATCGAACTGTTGTTCTTCATTCGAAATGAATAACCGATCAACCAGGATAAAGATCCTCCAACACCCAATGAATTCGAGCGTGTACTGTCAGAAATAAACGGTTCCCCATTCGTTCTTCTAAAAAGTCCACTCCATTTGGAGGAAATTTGAAATTCTGAATAAAAGCCGCCTATTTTACTGGTGTCTTGATACTTGGTAGAATAACCGAGGTCAATCAAATGAAATAGAAATCGGTTCGTAAAATTTTCATTTTCAGCATAACTTTGAAGGTAGGAGTAGGAAGAATAAAAACCGTGTATCCATTTTTGTTCTTTTTTCTTGAAAATGCTAAAGGATGCATTTAATCCGTTCGTAATCAGTGGTTGTTTGTTTTGAAGAAAAGGCCGGTCAAAATTGAAGGTTTGAATGATCTTATCCAACGCTCCGGAATAAAAGTATTCGTATGACAGGCCGACGGTCATGCGTTGAGAGTGAATAACAATACTGTAAAAAACAGAAAGAACTACCAAACACTTCTTCATTGGATCCCATTTAGAATATCGATCACCGCTTTATAGCCCGATTCAACTGCCCCATGAACTGTTTGGTGATGACCGTTTGTATTAACAGCTTCTCCGGCAAAGAATAGTTTGTTGTCGATGGATTGCGCGGCAACTTCCCGAGCATTTCCCATTCCCACAGTACTGTAGGAATAAGCACCTTTAATGAAAGGTTTGGCTGTGTAATCAAATACGACAGACGAAATAAAATTAGCTGTAGCCTGACCGTTGTAAATAGTATCCAGTTCTTGTAAAAGTGCCAGAGTAATAGCGTTATCGCTTCCAAGTGCATGAAGGTTCGTTGCCTGATCTCCCATGACGAAAGCCAGTAATACATTCTCGGAGGTCGTTTTTCCTACTGTATCATCTTCATATGCAGCACAAACGGCACCTCCATAAAGTCCGTCGCGGTAAAATTTTTCAGAAAACTTCAGAAAGACTTTCATTCCCGGTCCCATCCCGAATTTTGAAAACGCATCGGTTTTAGCAGATGGAAGAGCAGGAAAAAACGCAATTTCATTCAGCTTCAGAATGCTTATTGGCACGGCAATAATGACTTTGTCTGCTTGGTAGCTATTATTCGACGCATCCTTCAAAATAATCTTTTCGCCGGTATAATCTACGGAGGTGATAGGGCAATTATACGTGATGTTTGAAATGATCGTTTGCGCTATATGTTCATCGATGACATCGAAATACGTTCCTTCGAATTTAAAGTCTTCATCCCCTGAAACCCAGTTTTCTTCATCTTTGCTATTCCAGTAGGCCGATAATAAAGATGCTGAAGCTCCTTGGTCACCAGCTATAGCCTCAATGATGTTATCGTAATCCGGATCAAAATTTTGTTGATGTGCATAGTCCTTGAAGGAAACATCCGGCAGATCATCTTCTTCAAAAATAAAAGGGTCTTTTGGTAAAGAATCCACTAATTGACCTTTAAACCAGTAACTTAAATCTGAATTATCAAGAGTGATTTTGATATTATTCTTCGTGACCAAGTCAGAAATGATACTGTTTTTACCGTGCATCCATTGTGCACCTTGGTCAATAGGGTAATCCGCAAATCCGGTCAATTTCCCCATTCTTCCTCCATGAATGTTTGAAGCTTCGAGTATTTCAAAATTGATTCCTTTCGACTTCAATATATATCCAGCATACAATCCTGCAGCACCAGCGCCAATGATCATTACTTTACCATCAAATTGAATATCATCGAAAAGTGTCTCTTTTCTGCATGACTGTAGCAAAGCTGATGGAATCAAAAGTCCTCCCAATGATACAAATGCCGAGTTTTTAAGGAAATGTCTTCTGTCCATTGGGCGGAGGTATTTTACTCATTTAAAATTTAAAACTGCATATGCCTTTCCTTCTTGTCAGGATAAATGTCGGCGATGGTAACGAGAATCGCTGTTTCTTCTACATTTCCGAATTCTGGATTTACGGCGGTTCCAAACGTTTTCATCGTAGGAGAAAGGTTCATGTAAATATTTACTAATGGCGGAATAAATTCTCCATGTTCTTTCACGGCGCTATTTAGTACTTTGAACCCGTCTTTGAAATCGAGGCCTTTTAATTGTCCTTCCACATAAGCTTTGTCGTAGTTCTGAACAAGCGGATGATAAGGTTTCATCAGGTGATCCTTGTCTGGAAAGTAATGATGCATGAAATGGAGCAGGAAGTCTCTGCTGGCCGAATTGTAAGTTGGATACATCGTTACCTTACCGAAGAAATAGCGTATTTCAGGATTTGATACGACCAAAGCGCCCAGTCCATCCCAGATATTATCGAGTGCAAACAGTCCTTTTCGGGGATTCACCGTAGGCTGAAAATTTGGTTGAACCCAAGATCTTCCCAATTCAATAGTATAGGGTAAATAGTCTTTTACAAATCGGTCAGTAAAATCAAAGTAATGCGTGGTCGACAAGTGAATTTCACCCGACTCCTTACTGATGGCATCCGAACATTTAATAAAACGGTATCCTCCAACGATCTCTTCGTCTTCAGGTGACCAAACGATCAGCTGCTGGTAGCAATGCTCATTCGTGTCATATTCATCAAGGTCAACAGGTAAACCAGTCCCTCCGCCTGAAGCACGGAAGGTTACTTCTCTGAGCCTTCCGATCTCTTGCAATACATTCGGAGCATTATGCTGGTCTACAATGTAGATCTCATTTTCTCCCTTGCGTGTCAGTCTGACAAAACGTTCTTTGGTGAGTTCTGTTTTGATCACAGCTTTGTCAACAGGTGCTATAATGTCTTCCATGGCTTAGTGTTTTTCACTGAGTTCGTATACTTTACTTTTAACCATTTGCGCCAGTTCTCGTTCGGATTTACTTAAATCAAGATCTGAAGGCCAGATCGGTTTTCCAATTGTAAATCGCATGGTCTTGTTACGCTGTTTGAAAAGTTCATCTGCAAGATACAACATTTCGATGTTAGCCTTAATTCCGATTGCTTTCCGGAAATTAGCAAGTCGGTAAAAGAAATTGGATAATTCTCCATCAATAAAAACCGGTATGATGGGCTGGTTAAATTTCACCGAATAAGTGATGAAGGTTTTTTTCCAGTCCAGATCGCGCACTTTGCCTTTTACACGGCGGCTTACCAGACCAGCAGGGAAGATACATACGGCTTCTTCGGATTCAAAAAGATCTGAGATCTGTTGACGCGTTGACATTTCATTTTTTCCATGTTTATTGACACCGACAAAAAGGTTTTTGAGATTATGCAAATTCATCAGCAAATCGTTCACAATGAAACGCAGGTCCTCGCGATGTCCTTTCAGGGCAGAAATAAACGCCAGTGCATCCATTCCTCCCAGAGGATGATTCATCGAAATGATCACCGGTCCGGATGTTGGAATATGCTCGATTCCTTCGAGTTCAATATTTATTTTAAAGTAATCGATCACGGCGGTGCAGAAATCAGCATCATAGACATCCTTATTCTTTACCAGGAAATCGTTAATCTCATCCTGATGTAATATGCGCTTCAGGTAATTGATCACAAATCCGGGAAGCCATTTCGCAAGTTTTGGATTCTTACTTTGAATAAGCCTTCGAATATCGATAAATTTAGGTTCTTCCATCTTTCACAAAAATAGCAAGAAGCGTTTCATCCTTAGGAAAGACCTTCTGTAATTATTCACATGCCGTTCTTGAAACAGCGCATGAAAAAAGGCGATTGGGACAAGTTTCATCAGGGTTAATTATGTAGCTTTGCAGTCGTTAAAGAACCGTTAAAAGAATGATCCAGTTATCTGAACGTTTATTAGCGATGGAAGAGTCTGCAACCATCGCAATGTCGCGCAAAAGCCGTGAATTGAAAGCAGAAGGAAAAGATGTGATATCGCTGAGTTTAGGTGAGCCTGACTTCTTTACACCTGAATTTATCAAAGATGCTGCAAAGAAGGCTATGGATGAGAATTATACCATGTACACACCTGTGCCGGGTTACGATGATCTTCGTGAGAGCATTTCCAGAAAATTCAAACGTGATAATGGATTGACTTACACCAAGGATCAGATTGTGGTTTCTACGGGTGCAAAGCAATCAATTGCCAATGTGGTATTAAGTGTTGTGGGCCCTGGAGATGAGGTGATCATTCCTGCTCCATATTGGGTTTCTTACCTTGAGATCGTAAAAGTTGCTGAAGGAGTTCCAGTAGTGATCAATGCCGGGATTGAATCTGATTTTAAAATATCAGGAAAGCAGCTGGAAGCAGCGATCACACCAAAAACAAAGATGCTGATCTTCTC
>CAIYQV010000493.1 GCA_903928365.1 uncultured Flavobacteriia bacterium | reverse complement strand
TAGGATTTACTCAGGTCAGCCACCGTAACGGGATAGTTCCCTGAACGAGGTGCGGGTGGGAATCTTAAACGAAGAGCAGAATTATCAATTTCATCTACTTCAATCAATTCCAGTTTTTCAAGCATTTTAACTCTTGACTGGACTTGTAATGTTTTGGAATAGGTTCCTTTGAATCGCTCAATGAACTCAGTCGTTTCAGCAATAAATTTCTGTTGCTCATCGTATTGTTTTTGTTGCTGAGCTCTGCGGTCTTTGCGCAATTCCAGGTAATGAGAATATTTTGCTTTGTAATCGTAAATCCGACCCATGGTGACTTCAATCGTTCGATTGGTAATGCTATCCACAAAAGCACGGTCGTGAGAGATCACCACAACTGCCTTCGCTTGATTCACAAGGAAATCTTCCAGCCACTGAATAGACTCAATATCAAGGTGGTTGGTAGGCTCATCCAATAAGATCAAATCTGGTTTTTGAAGTAAGATCTTCGCAAGTTCGATGCGCATGCGCCATCCTCCACTGAATTCAGAAGTAGGGCGGGTAAAATCTTCTCTGGAGAATCCCAAACCTTTGAGCGTTTTTTCGACTACGCCATCGTAATTGATCTCTTCGATCGAATAAAACTTCTCGCTGATTTCAGAAACTTGTTCGATCAGTTTCATATAGTCATCAGAATCGTAATCCGTTCTGACGGTAAGCTCATGGTTGAGCCGATCGATCTCCTCCTTCATAGTAAAGATGGCTTGGAAAGCCTTAGAGGTTTCTTCGAACACCGTGCAGTTGTCATCCGTCAATAAATGCTGAGGTAAATAAGCGACGATAGATCCTTTGGGGACATTTACGGACCCACGTGATGGCTTGGCAGCTCCTGCAAGAATTTTAAGCATGGTCGATTTGCCAGCTCCATTCTTGCCCATGAGGGCAATTTTGTCGGTTTCATTGATGACAAATGAAATGTCGCTGAAAAGGGTCGTGCCACTAAATTCTACTGCTAAACCGTCGATGGAGATCATAGTCTGATTGATTTGTATGCAAAATTGGCTAAAAAATGAAAGGTAAAGTGTACGGAAATGCCGATTCTCTGTTTAGAACATAAAACCTGCGCCAATGTACAAACGACCACCCTGCTCATTTTTAGTGAGTGGGTAACCATAATTAACTGTAATCACGCTGCTTTCATTCAGTACAATGTATCCTCCTATTCCATAGGTTGCGCAGTATCGGTCGGTTTTTCCGCTATTTAACGGCGGTAATAAAGTGTTTTTTAGTGCTACTTGTTGCGTGATGAAATAGTGATCAGTGAATAAGGAAATGTCCATAATGATGGATGTGTTATAGATCTTTCTTTGAATGATCGTCCGTTTGAATTCAAGATTGCCTAGAATAAAACCGTTGGCTAATAGTCTGTTTCTTGGCTTTCCTCGCATGGTGAAAATTCCGCCTATTCCATCAGATGATAATCGTGAATCATAATAGAGGCTCATTAATTCATAAGGTGTCTCCCCAAAGAGTTTGTTTTGAAAGCTTATTCTTGAAAGGAGCATATTCTTCTTATTTCGAATAGGTAGATAATTTCGGAACGTCATGATGCTTTTCATGAAATGTTGTCCGCGGAAGTTAGAAGAATAAATGAGCATTGCTTCGTGCCAAAAGCCTTTTGTACAGTAGAATTGATTGTTTCGATTTTCCGTTACAAGACCAAAATTATATTGAAAGAATTTCTGCCCTTTTTCATTGTGATCCAGAATTTCAGAATCAATATAGTTCGAAATAAGTTGATTGGAACTATGTTCAGTTTTGAGATAATTCAGGGAAAAACCATTGATCATTCGAAAACGATTTGAACCCAGGAATTGCTGATGGTCAAATCTGAATTTGTAGAATTCTTTCTGATGCTTGTAAAAACCTTGTGCAATAAAATCTGGATGGTTAAGATCTATGACCGTAGGGGAGAAGACAGATTGATAACCATTTACACCATAAAATTCGAACGAGGCATCTTTTGATGCGGATAGTTCAATGAAGCATTTCGATTTCGAAATAAGCGAATTTGTTTCAAGTAAAAGAACGGATTGAAAATTATTCTTGGTTGAATGAAATCCTCTTAAAAACAGATTGTCCGTGAATGGTCTTCGAGTGGGTTCGATGTCTGATCGTTTAATTCGGTAAACATTGATCGTTGCGCCATATCTGAATCCATTGTCCGGGTCGAAGGCTAGAATAGGGACGAGATTTCCTTTAGTAAGAAAAATGCTGTCCCTCAGGGTTGATTTTTGTCCGAGAACGGATCCGTTTAGGATAAGGAACAAAGCAATTATGTTTCCGAAGGTTCTCACAAGTGCAAAGAAAATAAAAAAGCAGAACGATTCAACTCTCATATAGAATTGAAGAGTCATTTAGCTATTAAGTCCTCATGTAAATGGCTCAAGAATTTTTTGAATAAAAAGCACCCGTTTATGCTTTCTTGTTGGAAAATTCAAAGTTGCAATCCAAACAACGATTGACACGTCTCACATAGAGAGGGTGGGTAAATGTTATGAGAGCAATGAAATGACTTAACAGACTTTTTCCGCTTCGCGAAGATTTGAAGTTGAATTGTATTTTCGTTGACTCACATTGAGGACATCTGGTATCCTTTTTCTGCTCTTCATTCAAATTATTTATGTGCAAAATCGCATCTTCCTTTTGTTCTGTTGGTACCTGAACTTTTACTCCGCCTATGGCATTGGAGAACAGAGGTTGAACTCCAATTAAGTTTTCATCCGCAATATAAACTGTAAAACCCGCATTCTCGAGTTCAACACGCAGTAAGTGCGCATCGATCGGGTTTTCAAATGTGGCAATGGTGCTAAATGACATAAAAAAAAGCCGGTCGAACCGGCTCTCACAATTTTTAATTAGAACGGTAAATCATCATCATCTTCCGAAGTAATTCCAGTTGCAGCCGGAGCAGGAATTGGATCCAAAGCCATCGCTGCAGGTCCACCTTGTGGAATCCCTTGTCCCTGACCTGCTTTTTCAATTCTCCATGCTTCGATCGTATTGAAATACTTTACCTCACCTTGCGGGCTGGTCCATTCACGACCTTTCAGGTTAAATGAAACTTCGATCTGCTCACCAACAGACACGTTATCTAGCATAGCGCATTTGTCTTGCGTTGCCTGGAATGAAATGTGTTGTTCATAAGGACCGGAATTATCCGTTAGCACAAATTCTCTTTTTGAAAATTTCTCCGACACTTGAACAGTACTGTTCACCACCTTTACGGTTCCTGTAATTTTAAACATAATGGTTATTGTTTGTTGTTAGTTTATCCGTTATTGAAGGAAAGCAGTGTCATCCATGCTTCCTCCAGTTTGTTTTCCGCCAACAAGGATTTGGCTTTTTCATGTAATGCCAACTCCAATACAGCAGGTTTGTCTTCTAAAGATACAAATAATTCGCTTAGCTCCAATAGCTTGTATTCATTTACATCCGTCTCATTTGGCAATTCCTCAATGCCTCCTAAATGACCCAGGTCATTTCCGGAAAGAATGCTGCTTTTACGAATGTCTTCTGGTATTTGATCGTATCCAATTCCGCAAGTGGTAATAGGTTTGGCAATCTCAAACATGGAATTTTCATCTGCCCGGCAATACCAGTTACCACCCATTCGGGAAACAAGATCGATCTTTTTCTGGTCGATCATGCCATTCTCATCCAGCACCCCTTCACTAATGTGAATTTTCACTACTTCACAAATGATGAGGTTTCCTGCTCCGCCTCCATCACCCAATTCGACCACTTCATTGACCTTGCATTCAAATTGCACTGGCGACTCGCCAACGCGTTTCGGTTTCACAATGTCAGAATTCAAAGCCGTAAATCCTGCTTTTACAAATTCACTTGTGCCAGGAGGGTAGGGTGAACTGGCCAGACTCATTTGATGCACGATGTCGTAATTCACCACATTGATGACTACCTCGGGGTGCACCTTTACGTTGTTGTAGGTATCCTTCGTAGTATTCGATCTGCCTGATCGAGCAGGTGAAAAAATGAGGATGGGAGGATTGGCACTGAATACATTGAAAAAGCTGAAAGGAGCAAGATTATCATTCCCCTCTTCGTCAACGGTGGAAGCAAAGGCGATGGGTCTTGGACCTATTGCGCCTAACAAGTATTGATGTACTTTCTGTACGGTGATTTCTTTTGGATCGATGCTAAGCATAGCGCGTTCTGACTTGAGTTACAAAGATACTTGGAATTCGAGTTGAGCTTCGGTGGATGAGATGAATCTTTTCCACAATTTTTTAAGTCAAGTTGAAAAATCCATCAGACTTTGATTTGTGATTCTAAATAAATCTATATCTTTGCACTCCGTTAACGGAAAAAATGACTCGAGCGAGAGTCATAAGTTTGAAATAGAATATTTGCGGATGTGGTGAAATTGGTAGACACGCTAGACTTAGGATCTAGTGCCGAGAGGTGTGCGGGTTCGAGTCCCTCCATCCGCACTAAATGGTCTCGTTAAATTATTACGAGGCCATTTTTGTTTGTACAGGTTAATTTTTTAGAAATGAACGTAACAAGACATGATGTGGATGCACTGAATGCAGTGCTAAAAGTGAAGATCGAGCAGGCTGATTACCAATCTAAGGTTAAAACGGCTTTGGAGAAATACCGTAAAACGGCAAAAGTACCGGGTTTCAGACCAGGGCACGTGCCTTTTGCTTTGATTCAAAAGCAATATGGTAAAGCAGTTTTGGCAGATGAGTTGAATCGCATTGTAAACGATGGATTGTACAAATTCATTGAAGAGAATAAGATCGATATCCTTGGTAATCCAATTCCAAAAGAAGGAACGGACGTAGTTGGAAGCTTTGATCAGCCCGATACATTTGAGTTTGAATACGAGATTGGTTTATCGCCGAAATTTGAAATTCCACTTTCTTCTAAAAGCAAATACGATTACCTTCAGGTAAAAGTGGATGAGGATCTGATCAATAAGCAGATTGAAGATCTTACACGTCGTTATGGTAAATTGGTTTCTGCTGAAGAAGTAGGCGAGAAGGATATGATACTTGCTCAATTCGTTGAGTTGAATGAGGATGGTTCTATCAAAGAAGGTGGTGTTCTGCATTCTTCAACCATTTCTTTGGAATTTGTGGAAGATAACAATGCAAAGAAGGAATTGACAGGAAAGAAAAAAGGAGATAAAGTAGTTGTTGACCCTGCTAAAGTTTCGAGAGGTGGTAATGATACTGCGTCTATGCTTGGTATTAAAGAAGAGGACCTTGCCACTCTTTCATCGAAATTCGAATTGACCATCAATGAGATTAAACATATGGAGCCTGCTCAGATGGATCAGGAGTTGTTTGATAAGTTGTTCGGTCCGGGTACTGTTCAAACCGAAACAGAATTGAGAGAGCGCATTGCAGCGGATTTGAAGGGAATGTTCTCTAACGATTCAGATCGTGTGCTGACGCGAGTAATCTATAATGACCTGGTAGAAAAAACGAAAGTGGAACTGCCAGATTCATTTTTGAAGAGATGGATCAAACTTTCCAATGAAAAAGCGATTAGCGAAGAGCAGATCGAGGCTGAATATGACGGTTATGCTAAAGGATTAAAGTGGCAATTGATCCAGGGAAGCATTTTTAAAGATAATGAGATCAAGCTGGATAACCAGGAAGTGGTTGAATTCACTAAAGGCTTGCTTGTAAGTAATTATGCTCAATATGGAATTCCTGCTCCTGATGATGCGGAACTCACTTCTTCAGCGATGTCTGTTTTGAAGAACCGTGATGAGGCTAATCGTATCTATGATATGCTTGCTGAGCAAAAATTGACAAAGTATTTTAAAGACACTGTTAAGCTAAACGAAAAACAAGTCAGCTACGACGAGTTTCTCGAAAAAGCTTCGAACTAAATTAAGAGATAACCTCAACTAAGTTGGGGTTATTTTTTGCCTTTTTTTTCTGATGGACCACACTACCTCACTTTACAGTTCAAGAATATCAATCGCCCTTTGCGTTTTGATTACTGTATTTTCAATCAGTGTGTGTTATTCCCAGCCGGCGAATCAAAATCGTAAAAAGAAACCTTACACCTGGATATTTTCTGGAGGATATGTTGTCGTGAATGACAATGAAGAGAAACTCCCCAATTTATTTGACGTCCAGGGAAGCTGGAATTATGCGGTTTATCCGAGCTATTTCTCTATTAATAAATTTGCGAAAAAGGGGTTTAGTAATGAAGGTGTGTTTTCTTTTACACCCTATCGAGAAGAAGCAATTGTGAACGGTAAGATTGGGACGGATGGGTTTTTAGCTTCAGCGAATTACGCCTATAAATTCAATATCAATCAGTTTGTTAAGAACATGCCACAAGATATAGATCCTTTTATTGCTGTGGGCGGAGGTTTGACTTATCGATTTGCTGATTCAGGTGGGTTGTGTGCCACTGCAAATCTGCATTTGGGTATTAATTTCTGGGTAAGTAAACATTGGGGGGTACAAGCGCAAAGTATAGGGAAACTTGCTTTGGTGCAGGATATTTATACCGGTCCAAGGGATTACGTGCAGTTTACGGCAGGTGTTACCTATCGAACACTTCCCAAAAAGCGCTATAATCGCGATAAAAGAAGGTACGATTGGACACGTGAACGTAACCGATACAAGAGAGGTGATTCTCGCTAGTTTACCTTTAAGTCAAACGGTAAGCGCATCTGTATTCCTGTTCGTGACTCCAGCTTCTTCAATTCGTTGTAATAAATAACAAGCTCTTCAGGTAGTTCAGTTCGGGAGCCGATCAATCCACCTCCGTCTTCATTGTCTTCAAGTTCTTCCAGTAACTCCATGAATTTGTCATCCTTGTGAAGAGGATAGTACAAAACACGCTGGTCCTTAATGTCCGCTCTTTTTGCAGCATAATCAATAGCATCGCGCAATCCTCCTAGCTTATCAACCAGACCGATCTCCTTTGCATCAGTACCTGTCCAAACACGTCCACGTGCTACAATGTTGACTTGCTCCTTTGTCATTTTACGACCTTCAGCAACTCGTCCCAGAAACTGTGAATAGATTGAATCGATTTCTTGTTGAATCAAAAGCATTTCATCCCCACTTAATCTGCGGTTCAGACTCATTATGGAATGGGCATTGGTTGAAGCCCGATCGAAGGTCATACCCAATTTGTTCTCGAACATTTTCCCGAGGTATGGGATCATACCAAAGACACCAATTGATCCTGTTAT
>CAIYQV010000492.1 GCA_903928365.1 uncultured Flavobacteriia bacterium | reverse complement strand
TTGGATGCCGCAAGGAATTCAGCAAATGAAAGGCCTCCTGCTGCTTCGGGAGAATTTAGTGTATCAAGAAGTAGTTGAAGGTTGCCCAGCAGCGCAGAGGAAGAATCATGCTTGGAAAACGTTGCTTTGTAGCCTGATTCCATGGCTAACCAGTTTTCTTTTAATTCAGCAAGGAACTCTCTGGATTGTCTTGAGTCGGTTGCGGTAAATACATAGCGGTCTAGTCCGTGAGCGCGTAACTTTTTTACAAGCACATCCAGGGCTACTCGTTTTTCTGAAACAATCAGTCCTTGCGAATTTGCGAAAAGGATCTGTGCAATGAGATTAGTCAGCACCTGTGATTTTCCGGTTCCCGGTGGGCCTTGAACCACCGTATGATGAGATCGGATAGCACTTAAGGCAGCCAACTGATCAGGGTCGCAACATTCGATGAGCCCATCTGAAAGTTCGTTTGGCAACTCTTCCACATCAAGCTCCTTTTCCCCAAGAATTTCTTGCAATGCCGTGTTTGGAAGAGCTGTTTGAAGTGCTTCCAGATCGCGCAACACATCAAATCGGTGATGGTGGAAATTCCCAATGAAGTAGTGTGTTTCAATAGAATCAAAACCTGCCTTTTTCAACTCTTCGAGAATCATTTCAGGATCCTCGGTTAAACGAAGGTCGAATTCAGTTTTAAGTGCGCGAAGCAACATCGGATTGACGAATTCCTGTCCTTCAAGGAGATCCACTTTTATAACAGAACGCACCTTGTCGATGGCCGCACGACAAGGCCGCAACAGAATGGGTGTTTCCACAACCTGCTCACGAAAGTTCCAGCTTAATACATTCTCTGACAGGCATAAAGGGATGATCCCCCGCTCCTTTTCCTCCTTTTTAGACTGGTCAATAAACTGCACCAACAACTTATCTTCAGTAGAGAATAATAATTCTTCTTTTGATGGAACTGGAAAGGTTTGTCCGGAATGTACATCCAGCAGAATATCTCCCTTACTCACATGGGATGCGTGTTCAGCCAGATTGGCTAAGGTATCCTTTAGGGTACTCATAAGCGGATTAAAATTAAGAAGTTTAAGCGGATAAGCTCTACGCCTGCTATACCACACATCAACAAAGATTTCTAACTTTGATAAAAAATTAAGTATGAGAAATCTGCTATCCTTATTAATGCTTGGGATCGTTTTGAATAGCTACTCTCAGCAAAACCATACAGGATTCGTTTTTGATAATTACTTCAGCTCGTATTATGGATCATATAATCCATCTAGTATTGTTGATTCGCGTTCAAGCTTTTCATTGTATTCGAATTTTAACAGCTTGTATACGAGTAATTTCTATGCGAAAGATTATGCTATTTACAACGCCGACAACTACAAGGGACGTTTGGTAGATGGCAAAAAGTCGGGATACCAGAATCGCTCCTGGGATACAGACGTTTTAGGTATAAAGGTGGATTATGATCATAAGAATGCTTTTTCGTACGCATTTAAATTTCGTATCTTCAATGATCAAAGGGGAATTTCACAGGCTTGGAATGAAAATGCCGCAAAGGATTACCAAGAAAATCTCATCAATGAAACGCAAGATATTACGGGGTTCTCAATGGTGAACACTCGTTTTACGGAGCATGCGTTCAGTTACGCTCGAGTGATCTTCGATAAAGGTCCGACATTCCTGAAGGCAGGTGCAACGTTTAAGCTACTGAACGGTTTGAAGGCGAATTACCTTTATGCCAATAGCGGAACCATCACATTCGATACCCCTCAAGGGGGATTTGCCAATTTCGACAATGTAGACTTCACCTATGGTTCGGATTTTGGCACGGCACAAACGAAATATAAGAATCGTGGTGTGGGATTCGACCTTGGTGTCACCTATGAAGTAAGACCGGAATACCAAGCGCAGTATTATGAAATGGATGGCGAAAAGGGTTTGGTGAAGTATGACATGAATAAATACAAATGGAAGTTCTCTGCGTCCATTACAGATATCGGATTTATCGGATTCAGAAGAGACACGGCCACTTACAATTTCTCCTCTTCGAACTTTTACATAGATGCCGCGCAATTGTATGATGTAGGTTTGGATATTATGGGGCCGGCAAACTTTATCAATAATGTTCTTTTACCGTCTGGGACAAAGTCCGCTGATCAAAAGGATAAGTTTCGCATGAACCTTCCAACAGCATTTCATGCCGGGGCAGATTATCATTATAAAAATGACTGGTATGCTTCGTACGATATGTCACTTCCTCTCGGCGGGATGAAAGATCCAAACAGGGTAAAGTATAATTTCATTCAGACCGTTACTCCCCGACTGGAAAAAGAAATGTATTCCGTGATGCTGCCTCTTTCCATGGTAGGTAATGGAAAATTCTATGTTGGTCTGGCGGGTAGATTTACTTTTAAAGAGTATTCTGCCTACATAGGTTCAAATAATGTGATGTTCTTATTTGGTCAGAAGGCATCTTTGACCAGAAGTTTCTATTTCGGTGCGGCTTACAGCATCCTTTACAAAACTCCAAAAGACAGAGACAAGGATAAAGTGTCTGATTTGAAAGATGTGTGTCCAGACGATCCGGGCTTACTTTCACTTGCTGGTTGTCCGGATACGGACGGAGATGGTATTCCTGACAAGGAAGACTACTGTATATACGATCAGGGACCATTAAAAACAAGAGGTTGTCCGGATACAGATGGTGACGGCATCATTGACATGAACGATCGTTGTCCTGAAGAAAAAGGTTTGGGTGTGCATCTTGGTTGTCCTGACAGGGATTACGACGGTGTGATCGATGCTGCAGATAAATGTCCGGATGAAGCGGGAATTGAATTGAACAATGGCTGTCCATTTGAATTCCCTGATTATTGTTCAGATACGGACGGAGATGGTGTTCCGGATAAGGCAGATAAGTGTCCTAAAGAGGCAGGATCTGTTTACAATTATGGTTGTCCGATTGACAAAAGCAACATCGACAAGATCAATAATAAAAAAGAAGAATTAGATCCAAATCATACAGAAACACAGTTCAAAGTGTTGAGTAATAATGACACGATTCGAAATCTAATTACTTCAAAAGAGCAGCTTGACAAAGTGTTTGACAATAAGACGATCATGCGTGAAACGAGTCTCTATTTCGATGTAGATCAAGCAAATCTGACACCTGCTCAACAAGAGAAATTCAATCGTTTCATGAAGGATGTAGAGGGTGAAAAAGGTAAGATTTCTTTTATCGTCGTTGGATATACTGATAGGGATGGAAGTTTGGATTACAATCTTATTCTTTCAAAGAAACGCGCAGAAACGGTCATGAGAAAAATCGTCGATGCCGGGTATTTTGAAACCAAGGTGAAGGTATATTATTATGGTGAAAGTAAGTCTCTGTACAAAGGTTCGTACACAGACGAACAAAAACGAATGGACCGAAAAGTAGAAATCAAAGTGATCAAGGAAAAATAAGATGAGCGATCAAAAAATGAAATTTGGCACCAAAGCCATACATGCGGGTGTAAGTCCGGACCCAACCACCGGGGCGATCATGACACCCATTTATCAGACATCCACTTATGTGCAGGAATCACCGGGTGTGAACAAAGGGTACGGATATGCACGTGGAAAGAATCCAACGAGAGAAGCATTGCAAGACGCATTGGCTGCCCTTGAAAACGGAAAGCATTGTGTCGCTTTTAGTAGCGGTGTCGCGGCTACAGATGCTGTTTTAAAGTTGTTGTCCCCTGGTGATGAGGTAATCACAGGAGATGATCTTTATGGAGGAACTTACAGATTGTTCACCAAGATCTATGAGAAATTCGGGATCAAATTTCATTTTATTGATCTGACCAATCCAGAGAGCATACATCAGTATCTGAATGCAAATACGAAATTGATCTGGGCTGAAACCCCGACCAATCCTACGATGCAGATCATAGATATTGAGGCTGTGGCGAAGATTGCGAAAGCAAATAATATTTTGATGGTGGCAGATAACACCTTTGCTTCTCCGTATTTGCAAAACCCACTCGATCTGGGCGCTGATATCGTTATGCATTCGGTTACCAAGTATTTGGGCGGTCACTCAGACGTCGTAATGGGCGCTTTGATCACCAACAATAAGGAACTTCATGAACAGCTTTATTTCATTTTGAATAGTTCAGGAGCAAATCCAGGTCCTATGGACTCTTTTCTTGTGTTGCGCGGAATCAAAACGTTGCATTTGCGCATGGAAAGACATTGTTTTAATGGAAGAAAGATCGCCGAATTCTTAAAGGCTCATCCGAAGATCGAAAAGATCTACTGGCCGGGCTTTCCTGAGCATCCAAATCACGAAGTGGCGAAAAAACAAATGCGTGATTTCGGCGGAATGATCTCTATTGTATTAAAAGATCCGTCTATTGAAAATACGTTCCGCGTGGCATCTTCCTTTAAGATTTTTTCTCTGGCAGAATCACTTGGAGGAGTGGAATCTTTGATCAATCATCCAGCGACAATGACACATGCTTCTATACCTAAAGCAGAGCGTGAAAAGGCAGGGGTTGTTGATAATCTATTGCGCTTATCTGTAGGAGTGGAGGATGTTGAGGACCTGATCGCGGATTTGGAGCAGGCATTGGCATAATATGCGGATCTACATCACAGGTGTTTCGCAAGGGATCGGAAAAGCGCTCGCACTGGAATTGCTGAACAATGGCGCTACTGTCATTGGGATTGGCAGAAAAAATACGATCGAACATGCTTGTTATTCATTCGTCCAGTGTGATTTGAATGACCTCAATGCGCTTCAAAAAATACATTTTGAAGTGGATGAAGATGGGGCTGTTTTGATTAATAATGCGGGGATCATCGGACCATTAACGCGTGTAAGTGATCAAGATCAGGAATCGTTGTTGTCCGTAATGACTGTGAACACGCTTGCTCCAATGCTTTTGTGCCAACAGTTTTTAAAACAGATCTCGCCAAAGAAAAGAGCTGTAATAGTAAACATCAGTTCCGGAGCGGCAAATCGACCAATTCCATCCTGGGCATCCTACTGTGCGTCCAAAATCGCTATAGATCGATTTTCCGAAACCATCTGTTTGGAGGAAGTGGAAAAAGGCCGAAACCTGGCTGTTTATTCGGTTGCACCAGGAGTAGTTGACACTCCCATGCAATCTGTGATACGGTCTGCTGATCCGGAGCATTTTTCTAGTCTCAACACCTTTCAAGAGTTATTCAAGAATAAGGAGCTTACGGATCCCTCAGAAGTGGCTAAAAAATTAGCTTCTCTGCTGTTTATGCCTTTCGACGGGAAGGTAATCAGATCTGTTAGGGAAATCTAAATCAGTTTCTGGCCTTATCAAAAAAACCTTTAGCAACGCTTATTTGCCGTTCAAGGATTTTAATTTTAGCGCTGATCAAACCTTTTATTACTTTAGAACGTTTTTAAATTAGCTAAATTAAAACCTAATATGATGAAGCCATTTCTTCTGATGTCGGCGTTTACATTGTTCTCTATGAACATTTTTTTCGCCCAGAACCGAGTGATCGACCCAACGAATACCCGTGATGGAGAGGCAGTTGAGTACTGTGTGACCCACAAGAAAATGAACCTGCTTAAACAGGATCCGGAATTTAAGAAAGCGTTTGATAAGTCTGAAGAAGAATTCCGTTCAATTCTTGCGAACAAAGAGTCTATTCCAAAAGCAACTTTGTACAAAATACCTGTGGTTTTTCATGTGTTGCACAACAACGGAGCGGAAGACATTTCGGATGAACAGATCTTGGATGCACTAAACATTCTTAACAGAGATTTCCGACGGTTGAATTTGGACGCGAACAACGTACAATCAGTTTTTCAGGGAATGCCTACAGATGTGGAAGTGGAATTTGTTTTGGCAACCAAAGCTCCAAACGGAACTTGCTTCAAAGGTATCACGAGGACGGTTAATTCGCTGACTTATGATGGTGCTGATGGCGGAGCACAAGTAGATGCCATCGTATCGGGTAATGATGTTTATAATGGACAATGGGCCGGAAACAAGTATTTAAATATTTTCATAGTTGCTGAGGCTGGAGGCGCGGCAGGTTACACTACTAATCCGTCTTCCTGGTCCGGCACATTAATGGATAATGGAATTTGGATTCTGCACGATTATGTGGGTTCTATAGGTACAAGTGATAGCCAGAGAAGCAGGGCACTTACTCATGAAGTGGGTCATTGGTTGAATTTGAGCCACACCTGGGGTGGGAATAATAATCCTGGTAACGCATCTAGCTGTGGAACAGATGACGACGTGAATGACACTCCAAATTGTATAGGTGTTACATCGTGTAATTTAAATGCGAATACCTGTACTGCTATTGATCCATTTTTCGGTTCTGATATGAAGGATAATGTAGAGAATTATATGGATTATTCATACTGTTCGAAAATGTTTACACAGGGTCAAGTAGATCGCATGCGCGCCGCATTGTTGGTTTCGAGTACAGGAAGATCTAATCTTTGGACAACTACGAACCTCAATAACACGGGTGCGACAGGAACAACCTATTTGTGTAAAGCTGAATTTACCGCTAATAAAACTTCCGTTTGTTTAGGTGATTCCATTGAATTTGCAGACGATTCTTACAATGCTGTGACAGGTTGGAACTGGACTTTTGAAGGAGGTATTCCGGCATCTTCCACTGAACAAAACCCAGTAGTAACTTACAGTACTCCTGGTGTATACTCGGTGACGCTAGCTGCTACGGATGGAACAAATTCTGATTCTGAGATCAAAACCGGATATGTACGTGTATTGCCAACCTCTGGATCGCTTCCGTTCTTTGAAGGTTTTGAATCCTATACTTCCCTTTCAAATTTGACAAACTGGGAGGTATTCAACGGAAATAGCAATAACACATTCGTACTTGACAATACCATAGGTCATTCAGGAACGAAATGTGCCAAATTGATCAATTTTGGTCAAAGTGGTTCCAATATCGATGCGTTGATCGCTGCTCCTGTGGATTTAGGAAGTGTTGCTTCTCAGGGTGCACAAGTAACACTTAGTTTCCGCTACGCTTACAGAAAGAAAACGTCATCGGATCTGGAGTATTTGAAAGTATTTGTTACAAACGATTGCGGAGGAAACTGGGTGCAGCGCAAGACCTTAAGCGGAAATGCCCTTACTACACTCACGTCTTCTACTTCCTGGGCTCCGTCATCTGCATCGGATTGGGTCACAGTTCACATGATCAATGTGACAAGCGAGTACTGGGTAGATAATTTCCGTTACAAATTCCAGTTCGAAGGAAATGGAGGAAATAACTTCTACCTGGATGATATCAATATCTACCTTGGAGCACCGTCTGACAATATCGTCTTAGGTATGAGTGAAATGGGTGAGATCCAGGATCTGAATTTGTACCCAAATCCAACGGATAAAGAATTGAATCTGCGTTTTTCGGTGAGCGAACCACAGCAAGCGTGGATTCAAATTTCAGATATCAGCGGTAAACAGATCGAGTTACATTCGGTAAATGCGGCATCCGGTGCGAACTTGGTGATGTTGGATGCGACGAAGTTTGCAGCAGGATCATACCTAATGACTGTTTCAACGCAGGCGGGTAGGAAAGTATTACCATTTGTAGTGAAATAACGAACTATAGATATTTATAGAAAAGGGCTTCGGCCCTTTTTTTATTTTGAAAACATGGATGAAAGCGCGACAATTAGTTCGGATTCTTCAGATCGAAGAAGCGTCACGTTGGGATGAATCGAATGGGCTTTTAATACATTTTCCGTGCTTTTTCCCCAGGCTATGATGATGCCATTTGGTGCCTCGTTACATTGCATGAAGCTCTCAACGTTGGATGGGCTGCTGAAAATGTAAACGTCTTGTTTGGGAATTGCGAGTGGTGAGGATTTGGTCGAATAAGCAATCACAGCTTCAACCTGATCAGAGGGTATGAATTCAATAAGATTCCTTTGACTGATGTCAGAGATCGGAAACAAGATGCGTCGATCACCAAGCCATTCTGCTAATTCCTGAGCATTCTTTAAAGGTTCTCCCGAATAGCTCCCAACGAAATCAGGAGTAAGTCCCAAACGTTGTGCATGTATAGCGGTCCCCTTTCCAACACAACCAATTTTGAATTTTGATGGAATCGGATGCTTTTTTAAAAAATAGGTTACACTTCTGGGACTTGAGAAGAATACCACATCGTAAGGGTGAGCTATTTCAAAATCAATAGCATCAAAAGAGATCTGGGACTTAGCAGTTAATGTCAGGTCATGTTCCTCGCAAAAGGCTTGCAATTGAGGGATATCAACTAATTCACGAGTAATGTAGATCGATGAGATCAATCCTGATGCGATGTGAGGTCTTCAACTATGATTGAAGGGAGTGACTCAAGATCATCCGATTCGTATTCGTACCAGTTGGCTCCATCTTCCCAATTTTGACAATGGGAAACATGTACGATTCCACTCTCAGTGCAGTAAACCCCTAATGGTAGCTGACATCCTCCTTGAAGCAGGTTGAGCACCTTTCGCTCAACTTGGATCTGTTCCTGTACTTCTGAATGATTAAGATTTTTGAGAATCTCCAGTAAG
>CAIYQV010000491.1 GCA_903928365.1 uncultured Flavobacteriia bacterium | reverse complement strand
TCTATAATAACTGAAGAAAACCAATCACAAACTACAATTCCATGAAAACAAAAACCATCGTATCATTAGCTTTAGTGTCAGTCATACTGTCATCTTGCGGTCATGTTCGTCCGGATAAGCTCAACAGAGCATATACCAGTAAAAAACACCTTCGGGCGTTGATGAAAGAATCTTCTAAGTACAATACTTCCTCTTTAATTAACGAAGTGTTGTCTGATTGTATTTATACCTATTCTGAAGTAGAGAGACTTCAATCAGAAGATGCAAAATACATTAGTGAACATTGGACTGAGGAAGAAATAAAGGAATTTAGAGAAAACTTCGTTTATGGTCTTGTAATAATGGATGGTGACACTCTGAAGCACAAATACTAGTAGGATGCTTGCTTGTTATAAACCGCTTACTCCTGCGTAATCTTCAAAACCAAAACTTCTTAGAATTATGAAAACGTTGATTTGTCTTTTGAATTTAGGAGTTCTGGTAACTCTAGTTTCTTGTAAGTCAAACAAATTGATTTCAAAAGAACCTTTTCCACCTATTGGGTATTTTCCGTATGATCCTAACGATTCTTTGGGTTTCACTTACAGATATGAATGGATACATGATTCTATTGAAAATTCAGATGACCTACGGCGTATTCGAATTGAAATTGACACATCTGCAATTTATTACGGATATAACGGTACTGACAGTGCTTTTTTAGGGATGAATTATGAAACCTTCGACTATGAACTATACATCCTCGAAAAAACAAGATATGCTGTGGTTACTCCGATTACGTATTACTTGATACGGTTTGAGAATAGAGAGTGAGTTAATTGAATACCACTTAAAAAAGGTATTCGTTTATTCGGAAAGAAAACTCTTATAATTCACCTTCGTTACGCCAGGCATCCTAAAAGTGGCTAGAATCTTATCCTGTTTTTTCAGCAATTCCTTGCAGTATAAGGCATGGTCTTTCTCGTAATAGTCGTACTGCCACTTTACAGAAGGATTTTCTTTGACCAGTTGTTCCATCACCTTAATGTCTTCCAGAAAACCTTGTTCGAGCAATGTAAATGCTACTCTGAAATTCGAGTTGCCCATAAGTGCCTTGTGTAAGTCGGGTTTGTTCTTTGCTTCGTATTCAAGATACCAGGAAATAAAAATGCGGAATTCATAGCAGGCATAATAGGTGGGGAGTGCCTCGTGCAGAAAATCCAAAGTGCGTTTTTCATTACCCTGAGCTTTCGCAGCAAGAGCTGCATCGAGTGCAGCCCTCGTACCATTTCGGTAGGCCGAGAATTCATCCATGATGCCGCAGATGCCAGACAGATTTGCGCTAACGCCACTTCCAGGTGAGACGTAGGTACTGTAGCGAAAAATCTTCGTTTTAGCCTCTTCTGGCACAAGAGGCAGGAAATCCTGTGAACGATAGGTCTGTATTGTAGGGTAATGAATCACTATTTCAGGATCAATAAGTACCATGTTATGCGTGTTGAAATGATGTGTAGTTTCATGTAC
>CAIYQV010000490.1 GCA_903928365.1 uncultured Flavobacteriia bacterium | reverse complement strand
GAACATCTTATCTCGGAATTCCGGTAACCATTGACTATAATTCAGACTTGTTTTTGAGTAAGGGCTCAATGTTTGCCCAACTTTCAAATGGATCAGCAGATGAACGTTTGAATTTCAGTGTAGGATTACGAAGTGATTTCAACAACTATTCTAGTTCGATGAGCGATCCAAGAGATCAGCTTTCTCCGATGTTTTCTATTACATACAAATTCAATAATAGATTGACTTTGAACGGAAATATGGCCCGATTCCATCAGTTGCCTGCGTATACGATACTTGGATTCAGGAATAGCGCAGGGGAGTTGGTAAATAAGAATAACAACCTGAAGTACATCAGTGCTGATCACTTTGTATTGGGAGCGGCATATCTTACTGAGTTGAATTCCAAGTTCTCCATTGAAGGATTCTATAAGAAATACCACAATTATCCTTTCTCCATAAAGGATTCCATTTCACTCGCTAATTTGGGTTCTGATTTTGGGGTTGTAGGAAATGAAGCAGTTGCTTCCAGTTCTGAAGGCAGATCTTATGGGGTAGAATTCCTCTATCAACAAAAATTGTGGAAGGGATTTTATGGGATTGTGGCTTATACATATGTTCGTTCAGAATTCTTTGACAAAAATGGAGTTTATGTGCCTAGTGCCTGGGATAGCAGAAACATTGTTTCAATTACAGGAGGTAAACGCTTTAAAAAAGGATGGGAGATTGGCATGCGCTGGTTGTACAATGGTGGATCCCCTTACACGCCTTACGATGTGGCAACATCAAGTTTGAAGCCAGTATGGGATGTTACAGGACAGGGGTTGCTTGATTACAATCAGTTGAATACGCTTAGAGAAGGAGCAAATCACCAATTGAATGTGCGTGTTGACAAAAAGATCTATTTGAATAAGTTTTCTATGAATTTCTATTTGGACATTCAGAATGTGTATGCTCACAAAACAGCTGTGGCGCCTTATCTTCTGGTTGTAAAAGATGCGAATGGAAATCCGGTTACAGATCCAAATGATCCGTCGAGATATCAAACGACTATTCTAGCGAATTCATCAGGAATTCTTCAACCTTCGCTTGGAATCATCATTGAGTTTACTGCAAAAAAGACAGCTGCTTCTAAATAAAGGAGAAATCAACACGTCTGTTGTGCTGTTTGCCCTCTGGAGTTGAGTTATTATCGATGGGAGCGCTTTCTCCCTTAAAATCGATTTGTATTCGGTCTTTACTTAAACCATGGGCTACAAAGAAGTCAATGAGGGCCTGTGCGCGACGTTTGGATAATTCAATATTATAGGCATCAGAACCGTCTGCGTCTGTGTGACCGGTTACTTTGATCCTCAAATCGGTGTGTCCGTCAACCACGCGTGTCATTTTGATTAGGAAATCGTTGTATTCCGGTTTGATTTCCGACTGGTCATGATCAAAGTAAATAGGTTCAAATTGAAAATTCTTTCGTTCCTCATCCCGAATCATAGGGGCATTGTATCCTTTTTTCAGATCATTGACAAATGGTTTAAACCAACTGTGTGAAAGGGAAGAGGTATCAGTCGCAGAAAAGGAGGCTTTTGAACGGTAGAGAATGATTTTCCCGGTATTTCTCTTGCAATCCGTGCTTGTGTAACGTCCTTCAAGATAACCGGTGCTGTCATTGTAAAACAGATCAGCCTCGATATTGCACCAGTTCGTTTTTGAGGAATTCTTCTTTTTTTCGATCACATATTGGTTGAATTTGATCTCATTGTTCTTGCACGTTCCTTTGATCTTTTTAACGGCGTATTGATCGGTGTTGAATATTTCATCACGAGTTTTTCCTTCAACCACTCCTTTCGTTATTTTGAAATCGGCAAAGAGAATACTGGCCTGCTCGTTTTTAAATCCGTCTTTGATCATGAGACCTTGCCATATACCATTGAAATCGGTTTGTGACAAGACTCTCATGGAGCTTAAAATGAAGAAACAGAGAAGGTAGAATTTGTTCATGATGAGTACTTATTCGCAAAAACGCAAAAAATGTTCCTAAAAAACACCTTCGTGTTGAACAAATGCTGATTATTTTTGTCATTATCAAAAAAGCTTTATTGTGAAAACGCTATTAACCCTTTCGATTCTCTTTGTAACTATGTCTTGCACAGCTCAATCAATTCATTCCTTCACCGTTCAGGACATTACGGGTAAGGACTTCTCATTTGCTTCTTTGAAGGGCAAAAAAATCATGGTTGTGAATACTGCTTCAAAATGTGGATTAACTCCCCAGTATGAGCAACTTGAGGCTCTTTTCGAAACATACAAGGACAGTAATTTTGTGATCGTTGGTTTTCCGGCAAACAATTTCATGTCTCAGGAGCCCGGTTCAAATGAGGAAATCGCTGAGTTCTGTCAAAAGAATTATGGTGTTTCTTTTCTAATGATGAGTAAGATCTCGGTGAAGGGAGATGATATGCACGAAGTGTATAAGTTCCTTACTCAAAAGTCTTTAAATGGACTAGAAGACAGTAAGGTGGAATGGAACTTCCAGAAGTATTTACTTAATGAAGAAGGTAAACTGGAAAAAGTGATCAGTCCGCGCACTTTACCGAACGATCCTGAAGTGATCAAATGGATCACAAAATAGTATCATTCAGTTAATATATTGTTGATAAGTTAGGTCTTTCATACTCTTTCTCATCGTCCTTGTACCCTTCGGTTTCGTTAAATTTGTGGGTTGTGATTTTAATCCCATTTAGGAAAAAACGATTATGAGCGAAGAATTAGCAAAAGACAATTATTCAGCAGATAATATTCAGGTTCTTGAAGGACTGGAGGCGGTACGTAAACGTCCTGCCATGTACATTGGTGACGTAGGTGTCAAAGGTCTTCACCACTTGGTTTATGAAGTCGTAGATAACTCCATCGATGAGGCGTTGGCCGGACATTGCGATACAATTGGAGTTTGGATCAATGAGGACAATTCTATTACCGTAAAAGATAATGGCCGCGGTATTCCAACGGCTATGCATACCAAAGAGAAGAAATCAGCGCTGGAAGTTGTAATGACAGTGCTACATGCAGGAGGTAAATTCGATAAGGATACCTATAAGGTTTCTGGTGGATTGCATGGAGTTGGTGTTTCTTGTGTGAACGCCTTGTCGATCCACATGCGTACTGAGGTTCACCGTGAAGGAAAGGTATTTGAGC
The DNA here is from genome assembly GCA_903928365.1 of uncultured Flavobacteriia bacterium. Lineage (GTDB taxonomy): Bacteria > Bacteroidota > Bacteroidia > Flavobacteriales_D > Crocinitomicaceae > M0103. Next base: position 123 of record CAIYQV010000490.1, on the reverse strand, counting down.
AAGAGTATTCCATAGGGAAACCGCTTTATGCCGTTAGAGAGATTGGTACATCAAGCGAAACAGGTACTATTCAGACATTCAGACCGGATGGGAGTATTTTTGAAGACACTGTCTACAACTTTG
>CAIYQV010000489.1 GCA_903928365.1 uncultured Flavobacteriia bacterium | reverse complement strand
GTTTTCACGAAATACTTCATTTCTGCCGTGAATTCAGCTTCGTTGTACCCGGTTTCTGCGGAGAGTGAAGATTGAACGCTTCCGTCCAAGTTGATTCGGTAAATTCCTTTAGAGATCGCATTTTTTTGAGCCGCTGAAAAATAGATCTGTCCTTCTTTTTCATTGATTCCATAAAACTCGATCACATCCCATGCTCCTTTGGTGATCTGTGTACTTTTACCATCAAAGGTCAATTTGTAGATGTGATTGTAGCCGTCCGCTTCACTTGTACGAAGGATGGTGTTTCCATCACTCAGGATTAGGAGGTTATTGTCTATTTCTACATAAGTGTCCGCTTTCTCTTCGTAAAACACCTTGTGAACAGGCTTCTTACCGGTCATGTCCACCAGATGGTATTTCAGATGACTCTGATGTCTGTTCAATGTTTGTAGAATCAGTTTGTTGGAGCTTGTTGACCATTCGATGCGCGGAATATATTCATATTCACCCAGATCAATAGCAGATGATTTTCCACTTTTTACATTTAAAATATGAGCAGTTACTATACTGTTTACTTCTCCGGCCTTCGGGTATTTATAGGTGTAGGTCTCAGGATACAACTCTCCGTAGTAGGTAAGATTAAATTCTTTAACCTCTTTCTCATTGAACTTTAAATAGCCAATGTATTTACTGTCTGGCGACCAGCCATAGGCTTTAGTGAGAGAAAATTCTTCTTCGTAAACCCAATCCGTTGTACCATTGATCACTTTATTGCGTTTTCCGTCATCTGTCAATTTTTTTACACTTTGAGACGCCAGATCTTTTACGTAGAGGTTGTTCTTGTAGATGTAGGATACTTTTTGTCCATCTGGAGAATATTCTGCCAATGTTTGCGGCTGATGCTCTTCATCAAGCGGTTGAATCTTTCCTGTTTTTAAATCATATAAATAATGTACGGCCAGGTAACTTCTTCGATAAACCGAAGATGATTGAGTCACTAAAAGAATCTTTGTTTCATCTTCATTGAAATAGTAATCGTCGACCACGATTTTTTGATCCTTGTATGTAAATTTATCCGAAGAAATCAAAATGGTTCCTTCACCATCTAGCTTTGTTACGTCATACTTGGCGATCGTCTGTTCCTCTTTCGTTTCATTCAATCGGGTAAAATGAGCACCATCCTTCATGGAACGAAATCCTTCAACTCCTTTGGCATAGAAAGCATATTCTTTCCAGATCTTTTCGACGCTAAGAGATTGCGCAAAGGTTTGATTAAAAGCGGATAAGATGAAAAGGAAAACAAATAATCGTGTCATACTGAGTTGTTAGTCGATGGCGAAGATAATGATACTTCATGAATCCAATTTTTTTGTCTTAGGGGAAAAGATTAAAACCTTGTTAATATTTTCCTAATCTCACATCACAGAAAATAATTTACATTTGAATCCAAATTGCTGTATGTCCTCCTTGATGCTGATCCATATTCAGGCTGAAACCATACAGGAATAAAGATTTCGGTATGAACAACTAATGTACTCGTCTCCACAATTTGGCCTCTTTCAGAAAAGATTGGTTTCAATTTGTTGGAATTCCCAACTTTTCCCCGTACATTTTCGTTCAGTTTTAAAGCGCACATTTTTACCTAAACACCTAATAGAATGAAAAAAACATTACTTACGATTTCCCTTTTTGCCGTGAGCGGATTATTTGCTCAGAACTGTTCAGATCTATTTATTTCAGAATATGTAGAAGGATGGAGCAATAACAAAGCCTTGGAAATATACAACCCAACGGCAAGTCCAATCAATCTTGGCGGTTATTTCGTAGCACGCTACTCCAATGGTTCAACTACAGCAGCAGGCGCCAATGCGATTCAGCTGATCGGTACTATTGCTCCCTACGGTGTGTATGTGGCTGTACTTGATAAGCGAGACCCTTTAGGCACTGGGCAAGAAGCACCGGTTTGGGATTCACTTCAGGCACGTGCGGACGGATTCTATGCGCCGGTGTACACTACCAATAATTCGTTCTACTGGAATGGTAATGATGCGGTAATGTTGGCAAAAGGAACGCTTTCATCTGATCCTACAGCTCTAGTAACTACAGCAACTGGTTTTGCGATAGTCGATATTTTTGGAAGGATCGGTGAAAATCCTGCAAATGCATCTGGTGTATCTTCTGCTAACGACGGAGCGTGGTCGACGACATTTCCATACAGCGGTGGACAGGGAGTTTTAGTGACATCGGATCATTCTATGATCAGAAAAAACAACATACAAAGTGGTGTGAAGACACAAGTTTCATTCTTTGATCCACTTTCAGAGTGGGATACCATTCCTGCTGTAGTAGTGCGTTTCGATCCTGTTACGGGTGATACTGTGTTTGGAACGAGTGGGAGTCCAATTCTTGATGGGAACTGGTTTTCTCTTGGAACACATGATTGTGCGTGTGCTCCAGCAGCAGTAGAGACAATTAAGCAAGCTCCTGAGTTGTCGGTATTCCCAAATCCTACTACAGGAATGGTTTACATTAAAGGGGCGTCTCAGATCGAAGAGATCAGTGTGTACAACTCTTTAGGACAACTGGTCGAACGAATTGCTAACAATTCTAAATCGGTGATCTCCATGGATCTCGGTCCGTTGAAAGGTTTGTATATTTTGAAAATGACTGAAGAAAACGGCGAGCAACATACGAAACGAGTGATCGTTAAGTAGTAGCACCCTGCTTCTGAAACAAATCTACTTTATGAAAACCATACTCCGTTTGTTGGGCGTGTCGTTCATTGCCGTGAATTCCTTTGCGCAGACAGGAAATGTATCTGGTAATGTGGTTGACAATGTTACGAAGCAGCCAGTGGTGGGTGCGAAGATCTATGTCTCAACCCAGTTTCGGTCGATCACTGACCCGGATGGAAAGTACGAGTTGTTGAACTTGCCTTATGGTTCATACACGCTTCAAGTTTCTATGCCTTCCTTCGATACACTCCGGCTGGAGTTAAAAGTGGACAAACCTGCGGTTGTAATGAACATTGTGCTGGGTGGAAGTACCGAATTGGAAGAGATAAAAGTGATCGGTAACCTGGTCTCAGATCGGAAGACACCTGTCGCAGTAAGTAAGTTGTCCACACAAAAGATCACAGAGGAATTAGGCTCACGTGACTTACCGATGCTTCTGAATGCAACACCAGGTGTTTACGCGACTCAGACGGGTGGTGGTGACGGGGATTCTAGGATCAATGTGCGTGGATTTGATCAACGAAATGTCGGTGTGTTGATTGACGGGGTTCCTGTGAATGACATGGAAAACGGTTGGGTCTATTGGTCCAATTGGTTTGGTTTGGATAATATCACTTCTACAGTCCAAGTGCAGCGAGGGTTGGGGGCTACTAAACTAGCTATGCCATCTGTAGGAGGTACGATCAATATTCTTACTCAAGGAGTAGGTAACAAGAAAGGGTTCAATATCAAACAGGAATACGGAACCGGAAATTTGTTGCGGACTTCTTTGAGTTACAACTCCGGTATGACCAAAAAAGGCTGGGGATTAACTCTTTCAGGTTCTTATAAACAATCGGATGGTTGGGTAGACGGAACACCAAGCCAAGGAGCCTTTGGTTACATGAAAGTCCAGAAGAAGATTAAATCACATCTGATTTCCCTTTCCGCATTTGCCGCTCCTCAGCAACATGGACAAAGAAGCTACAAACAGGCCATTCAGTACTGGGATACTACACGGGCTAATCAAATGGGCTGTTTCTTGGATTCAAATGCCTTATTTTTCGACCAGGGTGTAAGATACAATCAACATTGGGGATATCGTACAATTGATGGTAAGAAACAAATTCAGAATGAAGTACTGAATTATTACAACAAGCCTCAATTTACGTTGAAAGATTTTTGGAAAGTGAATGATAAACTCTCTATATCTAACATTCTCTATTCTTCTATCGGCCGAGGTGGTGGAACAAGGTTGAGCAATTCAACTGTGTTGAGAGACTCGTTAAATCAGATAGATTGGGATCAAATAATAGAAAGCAATCAGGTGAGCAGTCTTTTTGGTACGCCCAATATAGATCCTTTGTACAGTATGACGCTCATTAAATCTTCTCAGATTTTGTTGAATAGTGTCAATAATCATTTTTGGGTTGGGTATTTAGGTCAGTTCAACTATGAATACTCCAAAAAACTGGTGTTCTCCGGAGGACTGGATTATCGTTATTACAAAGGGACTCATTACCAGGAAATTCGGGATCTTTTAGGAGGTGATTATTACATTGAAACATCCAATAAGAACGATGAAAATCCAATGAATATGGTGGGGGACAAGGTAGCAATGAAACCCTATAACAATCACAGGGACGCCTTGGTAAACTGGATGGGGGCCTTTGGTCAAGCCGAATATACAGGCGATAAATGGACCGGATTCATCAATTTATCAGGTATTGTAAGTGGTTACAACGGCATTGATTACTTCCAGAAAAAGATGATTACTGTTGGGGATACTACCTTGCGATTGGGGGTGAATGATACGATCGTATACAATGGAAATGCGTACACTCAAAGTTCTCCCGGTGTAACCTATTTTGAGACAGGTTGGAAGTATATTCCGGGAATGACGTTAAAAGTAGGAGGAAGTTATGCATTGACGGAATACGCAACAGTCTATATGAATGCTGGGATTTTGAATCGTACTCCGCAATTCAGTAATGTGATTGACAACACAACCAATACGTTCTTCAAAGAGATCTTAAATGAAAAAATATTGGCGCTTGAAGGGGGATTCAATTTTGCTAATGAAATTTTTGGTCTGAACTTGAATGGGTATGCAACAAACTGGCAAAATAAACCTTTCCCATATGGTGTTTCTGTTCCTGATCCACAAGACCCAACTCAAACGGTTGCGATCAATGTAAACGGGATGGATGCCATTCACGTTGGGGGGGAATTAGACATGGCTTGTAAATTCAATAAAAAATGGTCCGGTGAAATGATGTTTTCCTATGGTAACTGGATCTGGAACTCAAGTCAGACAGTGTATGTTCCACAATATGATTATTCTTTGACATTTGATGCAAAAGGAGTTCATGTAGGAGATGCTGCACAAACTGCCTATGCCATTGCCGCTCGCTATGAGCCATTTAAAAGAACTTATTTCAAAGTCCAATTCCAGTATTTCGACAGATATTATTCTGACTTCAATCCATTCTTTTTGCAAGGTGAAGACGGAGGAAGAGAAGCATGGAAGATTCCATCTTATTACCTGGTAAACCTATTTGCAGGATACAAATGGGATCGTCCGAAATATGCATTGGTGTTTTCAGGGAATGTCGTTAACTTGACG
>CAIYQV010000488.1 GCA_903928365.1 uncultured Flavobacteriia bacterium | reverse complement strand
TGTACGATAAGAAATTCGTTTTCCTACCCGAAACAATTGCACCCAATAAAATGAAATTGATTGATCAGGTAGGGCTCAAAGGAGTGATGATCACTTAACGTACGAATGCAATCCTTCCAGATCTGAAAGCACTTTAATCTCATGTACTAACCCACTTAACCGGGCACTGTTCAAGTTTACCTGATATCCACCTGCATAGTGCGGAATACCTGAAATTTCTTTGGACAGTTGCTGTAGGTAATTTACCATGAATTGCTCATCTACAGCTGTAAGCCATGAACTGACAAGAGCACACGGTTTCACTTTACGGATGGCCTCCAGTAAAGATTCGTAAGGTAAACTTTGACCTAAGTAAACGGTTGGAATGCCTTTGTTCCTTAGGGAGAATTGATAAAACAACAAGCTGATCTCGTGCCATTCGTGTTCGGGAAGGAAAAGCATCACTGGACTGCCCTTTGCGAGTGGTACATCAAGCAAATCTATGGTGGAAATGATCTTTTGACGTATAAGATTCGAAATGAAATGTTCCTGTGCAGGATTAATGGTTCCGACAAGCCACATCACCCCAATTCTGTCAAGAAAAGGTATAAGATGTTCGGTAAAAGTCCGTTCCAAGCCACAAACATCTATAAGTTCTTGCAATGTGTTTCGGAAAAGATCTTCGTCTAGCTCGACGAGTGCCAGAAGTAGTTTTTCCTGACTGACCTCCGGGTCTTTTTTTGCAGTGACTTCAACTACTTTTTTTGCGATCTGATCGCGACTCATGTCCGCGATCTTGGAAATTTTTACTCCGTTTTTGTTTAGGAGTGCAACATTCAGCAAAATCACCAATTCTTCATCACTGTAGGTCCGGATTTGTGTTTCCGTACGGTCCGGCTTAATGAAATCATATCTTTTTTCCCAAATGCGCAGCGTGTGTGCTTTGACACCGGTCAGTACTTCAAGGTCTTTGATCTTGTACGAGGCCATACGTGGATCTGAATTGAGTCAGGTTTGTTAAAATGAGTTGAATACAATGTGAACAACAAAGAACGGATTATTTTGTTCTTTCGTAAATGCATTTTCTCTTATATTTGTGTGCGTTGATCAAAATCAGTTCATGAAAACCTCGTCCGTATCAAGTTATTTTCTTCCGATCATTCTTGCTTTTTCGGCGCTCATTGTTGTTTCTTCCTGTGGTGGACCGGAAGATAAAGGCAAAACGGAGCAAGGAGCTGAAGATGAGTACTATGAGTTTCAGGGATTGAGCCTCAAAGACTACGGTGTGCCAGGAATGATCATGTTGCCGGATGAAACAGCCAACATCGGAGCTTCTACCAAGCCTGAAGTGGTGCATAATGACGGAGATTTTATCTGGGATATTTTTGTCGGTCCAAATTTTGAAATGCATATTGAAGATTACGGCGATTATACGGACCTTGTAGAATACAAGAAAAAGGAATTAAAGGAACAGGAAGTGTTTGACATAAACTACCTGGTCAATGAAAAGGATTTGATCGTCTATGAAAGTAATCTCATCGTTCGCGGTTCAAAACAGGCTTCTCCAACCGTCGGTGTGAAACACAAATCCTATCACGTGTACGCTCAGAAGATCATCAACGGGATTACCTATGAACTGAGAAGTAGAGACGAAGGATATGAACGCATGATCATTGACCTGATGGCAAAATCGATCAGATCCTTCAAAGCAATCGAATAATTCCGCCTTTTTCTTTCACTGTGAAATGCTTAATTTTGCAGTCTATGGCAGTGAATAGAGAACAAATTTTAGAAGTCCTCTCGGGTATAACGGATCCCGACCTCAAACAAGACATCGTTACAGCAAATTTGGTAGAACACGCCGATATATCAGACGGCAAGGTTTTTATTGTAGCTCATTCTTCCAATCCTGCAATGCATGCAAGAAAAAGATTGCAAGAAGCTATTGAATTTAATGTACGACGTGTTTTAGGGAAGGAACTGGAAATTGATTGTGTGGTAAAGGCACTTCCTTCGGAATCCCGAGCAGCTCGCCGTTCGATTCTGCCAGAGGTGAAACACATTGTAGCGGTTGCTTCCGGAAAGGGCGGGGTCGGCAAATCGACTGTCACCGCGAACCTGGCAGGCGGACTTACCAAAGCGGGCTATCGGGTAGGTATTGTGGATGCTGACATCTACGGTCCTTCGATGCCGACGATGTTTGACGTGGTTGGAGAGCGTCCTACTATGATCGATGTGGACGGAAAACCGATGATCAATCCTGTGATGAGCTATGGGATCAAAATGTTGTCCATAGGGTTTTTTACAGATCAGGACAATGCCGTAGTATGGAGGGGTCCGATGGCGGCCAAGGCACTTACTCAGATGTTTACGGACGCTTATTGGGGTGAGATGGATTATCTATTGATCGATCTTCCTCCGGGTACAGGTGATATCCACTTGTCTCTTGTTCAGACGGTTCCGCTGGATGGAGTGGTAATCGTTTCAACGCCACAGGAAGTAGCATTAGCTGACGCACGACGCGGTGTGAATATGTTCAGAATGGATTCTATCAATGTCCCTGTAGTTGGAATCATTGAGAATATGGCATGGTTCACTCCGGCTGAATTACCGGAAAACAAGTATTTCATTTTTGGACGCGATGGTGCTAAAAATCTGGCAAATGGTATGAAGGTCCCTTTTTTGGGGCATATTCCACTGGTACAAGGAGTACGAGAGGCAGGAGATGCTGGTAGGCCTGCGGTTTTCCAAGAAAACAGTCCAACAGCGAAGGCATTTGAAGAATTAGTGCATACCTTTGTGAAAGAAGTGGATACACTTAAAAACAAGTCATTGGTTAAGCAGGAAGGATGATGGAAAAAGATCTGATGGATAAAGTGAATTTGGCGATTGACCAATTACGCCCCTTTTTGAATGCGGATGGAGGAGATATGGAGCTGGTAGAAATCACTCCTGAGAAGGTTGTAAAAGTGCGTTTACTTGGCGCTTGTAGTGATTGTTCTATGAGTATGATGACGCTGAAGGCAGGACTGGAGGACGCTGTACGAAAGATCGCTCCTGAAATTCAAAGTGTAGAAGCGGTGAGTTTGCCATCTATCGCATAGTTAAGCTAAAAGAATAAGGATATAAAACAGAAAAGGCCGGATTTACCGGCCTTTTTTAATTTCATCTGCAAGTAGTCTTACAAAGCAGCTTCAAATCTGCGAGCTACTTCCGCCCAGTTCACTACATGGAAGAAAGCGTTGACATAATCCGGTCTTCTGTTCTGGTATTTCAGATAATAAGCATGTTCCCAAACGTCCATAGCTAAAATTGGCGTTCCTGAACATCCTTCTCCCATAAGTGGATTGTCTTGATTTGCCGTCGAACAAACCACTAATTTTCCGTTTTCTACACACAACCAGGCCCATCCTGAACCAAAACGTGTAATTCCTGCTTTAGAAAACTCATCTTTGAATGCCTCGAACGAACCAAATGTGGAGTTGATCGCTTCCGCCAGTTGACCTGTTGGCTCACCTCCACCGTTTGGAGACATGACTTCCCAGAAAAGATTGTGATTCCAGAAACCTCCGCCATTGTTTCGAACCGCCGGTTTGTCTTTACACACTTTAAGAATATCTTCAATAGATTTCCCTTCAAGATCGGTTCCTGCGATTGCGTTGTTCAAATTGGTAATATACGCCTGATGGTGTTTGCTGTGGTGGATTTCCATTGTCTGAGCGTCAATGTGCGGTTCCAAAGCGTCGTACGCATAAGGTAAAGCTGGTAATTCAAATGCCATGATATCAATTTTAATTAGTTAACGTATTATTTTGAATGATTCAAAATTAGAAAAAATACCTGTTTTAAATGGTGAGGACAAATAAGAAAGGGAAGTGTACATCATCAATTTTTTTCTTAACTTGGATGAACCTAAACTTTCTACTATGAAAATACTGCTTACTTTTTTCCTTTCTGTTGTATTGTATTCTGCTTCTGCACAGATCTGCAACATTGATTACACACAAACTCAGGTAGGTATTTACCCTGATACCCTCCCAACAGGATTTGTAGGGCAACCGTACTCTTCTGATGTGACCTTTGTAATGCCTTTAGATACCATGGGCTATGATTTCACCAATTTTCATATTTTGTCTGTATCGCTGCCTGTCGGTCTGAGTTGGCAATGCAATAATAACACGAGTAACTGCGATTACAATCCACAGGTGAGCCAATATGGTTGTGTGAATATATCCGGAACGCCCTTGTTGGCAGGTGGCTATTCTGTATATGTGACAGTACTCGCTGATTTGACGGTGGTGCAAGGATATCCTTTTCAATTTCAGATCTACATGGAAGTTCAACCAAGCAATGTGACCTCATCCAATGATGGATTCACTATGACAGGTGGTTCAGGATGTTCTCCGATTACGGTTGACTTTACCAACAACAACCCTGGATTGCTGGCTTATTCATGGGATTTTGGCAATGGAAACACCTCTTCATTAGAAAATCCTGCTCCTCAAGTGTACAATGCACCTGGCGATTATGTGGTGCATTATGAGGCTTTTTCGAATTTAGACACGATTCAGGTGAATACCCTTACAGGAATTACAGTTGCTTCGATGTATGGATATGGGGAAGGTTTTCCTTCATTTGAGGATCCTGATGTGCTCGTTAAAGTAACAGAAAACGGGAATGTTATTTTCAGCTCCAGCATTGCAGGTAATGCGACGCTGCCGGTGAATGTGCCGACAAGCATCGTAATGAATCCATCGAATACGTATGTAATTCAGGTATATGAGGCGGATGATAGTTACGGAGATCTCGTTTACGGTGCGGATGACTTCATGGGCAACCATACAACGATGCTTTCTGGATGCACTGGTTGTGCTGTAAGCGGTGGAGATTCCGGCTCAGGGGCAACGATTAATTATTCGGTGTTGAATCAGACGATCTATCCAACACCTTCTGTTGTTTCCAATGATACGGTGCATGTCTATGGATATCCTGCTGCTCCGGATATATCGTATGATTCGTTACTCCATACCCTTTCAACAACAGATCAGGGATACGGTTATCAATGGTATTTTAATGGAAGCCCGATTACGGCTGCATCTAACCCGGATTACGTTGTTACGATGTCGGGAGATTACTATGTGGTGGCCATCAATCAAACGGGGTGCGTGAGCTTTTCCGACACCATTTCAGCGGTATACTGCAGTCCGAGTGTACAACCAACAGTCTCTTCAAATGCCAGTGGAGAATTGGTTGCTGGAGGCGTGCCGTCTGCGTATTCCATTCAATGGATTCTTGACGGCTCACCACTTCCGGGAGAAACTGCCAACACCATTCCTGTAAACGCTTCAGGAGCTTATGCAGTAGAAATTGCCGATACCTTTGGATGTGTTTACACTTCTCAAGCCTTGAATGTTGGTTTAGGACTAAGTAATGCAACTGCTGCTGTATGGAGTATTGCCCCTGTTCCGGCAGATGATCATTTGATGATTCGGGTAGATGAGAAAATGCAGATTCAAACCATTTCCTTATTAGATCTTTCAGGACGTGTGATCAGAGCATGGGACTGGCAAAATGGGAAGCAAATGATACTGGATATCAGTGAAATTCCTGCAGGATGTTTTGTGATTCAGTTGTATGACGGGCGATCTGCCTGGTCTCGAAAATTGATCATTGAGTAAACCGTGAAAAGAAATCAGAAGGGGAAGTTTCAAACTTCCCCTTTTTTATTTCTGGTATTTTTTGGAGTACTTTCTGTAAAGTTCTTCTTGAGTATTGAGCAAATCAATGCGTTCTCCATTTACAAAGGCTAGAGTCACCTGATTAGTTCGCATATCCAGGGCATTTCCTTTAGAGATGAATAAGGTGGCTGATTTTCCTTCTTCGATCGTTCCGTAGTTCTTCGCAATTCCTGTAATCTCGCAAACATTGCGCGAAATACTGGCGACAGCTTGCTCTTCAGTCAAACCATAAGCCCACGCTGTACCTGCATAAAAAGGAAGATTGCGTGCGTTCATGGCCTCCATGTCTCCATGTGGTTGCAAACAAAAGAGTACGCCGCCCTCCTGTAATAGCTTGGGTAATCGGTAAGGTAAGTCTACCGCATCGGTTTCATTTTCCGGTAAACTGTGAATTCGGTTCAGCATTACGGGAATCTTTGCGTCTTTCAATTTTCTTGTGATGAGATAGCTTTCATATCCACCTACAATGACAGGAAAAGGCAAGCTAAATTTCTGTGAAAAATCAATTACATCCAAAAGTTGTTGAATGTCATCGGCATGGAAATAAACACGTTTTGTTCCTGAGAAACAGGCGGTCATCGCATTAAGTCGGGTGTCTGTTTGA
>CAIYQV010000487.1 GCA_903928365.1 uncultured Flavobacteriia bacterium | reverse complement strand
CCAACAGCACTACCATTACCATCAATCCTAGTGTAACACCATCCGTATCAACTTCTTTAACTTCAGGAAGTAACCCAACTTGTGCTGGTCAGCCAGTAACCTTTACTGCTTCACCAACCAATGGCGGTTCAACACCTACCTACCAATGGTCTGTAAACGGTACTAGCGTTGGAACCGGAAGCACATACAGTAGCTCATCTCTGACAAATGGTGCTGTTGTTACTTGTGTAATGACATCAAACGCAAGTTGTGCCACACCAGCAACTGCAAGTTCTTCGGGAATTACGATGCAAGTGAATAGTGTTACCCCGGCAGTATCCATCTCTACAAGTTCTAATCCTGCTTGTGTCGGTTCAGCGGTAACATTCACTGCAAGTCCAACGAATGGTGGAACACCAACTTATCAGTGGACTGTAAATGGTCAAAATGTTGGTACAGGAAGTACATATACAAGCTCATCATTGAACAACGGTGATCAGGTAACATGTGCTATGGCTTCTACAGCAAGTTGCGCGAGCCCTGCTTCTGTAACTTCCAACACGATCAACATGTCTGTTACAAGCCCTGTTACACCGGCCGTAACAGTAGGAATAACTTCAGGATCCAACCCTGTTTGTGAGGGAACACCTGTTACATTCTCTGCCACTCCTGCTAATTGAGGCGCTGCGCCAACTTACCAGTGGTCCGTAAATGGAACTCCTGTAGCTGGACAAACAGGTTCATCATACAGTTCCGGCACTCTGGTTAACGGTGACGTCGTGACTTGTTCAATGACTTCAAATGCGGGTTGTGTTTCAACAGCAACAGTGAATTCAATTGGAGTTACTATGACAGTAAATCCTCTACCATCAACACCAACAATTACACAAAATGGCGCTGTACTCACCTCAAGTTCACCAACCGGCAATCAGTGGTACCTGAATGGAGTGGCCATCGTTGGGGCTACAGGTCAGACCTACACTGCTACACAGAATGGTAATTATACGGTTGTTGTGTCGAATGGAGGATGTTCTTCTACCCCATCAGCTAACTCTGCTGTTTCATCTTTGGGTGTGGAGGAAGTAACGAACGAGGGAACTCATTTTGTGATCTATCCGAATCCAAGCAATGGTAAGTTCACCGTGGTATTTACCTCCACTGAACTAATGAAGTACCGCATCACCCTTCACAATGTGATTGGACAGATCATTTATGAAGAGGAGTTGAAAGACTTTACAGGATTCTTCACAAAGGACTTCGATATCACCGAATTAGGCAAAGGAGAGTACTTCCTGACTATCGAAAATTCCAGAAGACAACGAATGGAAAAAGTCATCACGTATTAACCACCCTTACGATAGCTAAAAAGGGGAGTGAAAATTATTTTCACTCCCCTTTTTTTTAATTCTGCTTTTTTACCTTAAGCTATCGAAATCGGATCTTTTACTTTTTGCTCGAGTAAAGCCAGATCAAGGACCTCTTTCATTTGTGAAACGAAGTGAAATGTCAATCCTTTCAAATAAGAAGCATTGATCTCATCCACATCCTTTTTGTTCTTCTGGCACAAAATAATCTCTTTTATACCTGCCCTTTTTGCTGCAAGGATCTTTTCTTTGATCCCTCCTACCGGAAGAACTTCGCCTCTTAAGGTTATTTCACCTGTCATCGCGAGGTTTTTCTTCACCCTACGTTGAGTGAACAGGGAAGCCAAAGAAGTAAGCATCGTTATCCCCGCACTTGGACCATCTTTAGGGGTTGCTCCTTCAGGGACATGTACATGTACATTATGTGAATCAAACACCTCTTGATCCAGATTTAACCAGCGACTATGTGCTTTAAGAAACTCCAATGCAATCACTGCGGATTCCTTCATGACTTCTCCCAGATTACCGGTGAGCGTTAATTTCCCCTTCCCTTTGGTAATGGATGATTCGATAAAAAGGATATCACCTCCTACGGAAGTCCAGGCTAAACCAGTAACCACCCCTGCCACTTCGTTGTTCTCGTATTTTGTTTTACCCCGTCCCGCACCAAGGAACGTGAAGAGATCCTCTTCGATAATCTTTTCTGTATACGACTCTTCCATGGCAATCTGACGCGCACGGTTGCGCACCAACTTTGCGATCATTTTATCGAGTCCACGCACACCAGATTCATTGGTGTATTCTTCGACCAATTTCTCCAGTACTTTCTTGTCTATTGAAATATCTTTTTTAGTGATTCCATGCTCCTCGATCTGCTTTGGTAAAAGGTGACGCTTCGCGATCTCTATTTTCTCTTCGATTGTATATCCATTTACTTCAATGATCTCCATTCGGTCACGTAGCGGACCTTGAATCGTAGAAAGGTTATTGGCTGTCGCAATGAACAGCACACGAGAAAGATCGAATTCGGTCTCTACGTAATTATCGTAAAAAGCATTGTTTTGCTCCGGATCAAGTACCTCCAACAAAGCAGACGAAGGATCACCGTGATTGCTTCGGCCGAGTTTGTCAATTTCATCCAGCACGAATACAGGATTGGCAATTTCAGCTTTTTTCAGATTTTGGATCACACGTCCCGGCATAGCACCGATGTATGTTTTACGGTGACCTCGAATTTCCGATTCATCATGCACACCGCCCAATGACATACGCACATATTTTCTGCCTAATGCTTCAGCTATGGATTTTCCGAGCGACGTTTTTCCCACTCCAGGAGGGCCATAAAAACATAAGATCGGTGATTTCATGTTACCTTTCAGCTTAAGAACTGCAAGGTATTCCAGAATGCGTTCTTTTACCTTTTCTAATCCGTAATGATCTCGTTCCAGAATCTTACGCGCACGATTTAGGTCCAGATTGTCTGTTGAATATTGACCCCAAGGCAGATCCAAAAGCAGATCCAGGTAATTGAGCTGCACCGTATACTCCGCACCCTGAGGATTCATACGCAGGAGCTTTTCTAATTCCTTATAAAAAAGTCTAGCCACTTTCTTGTCCCAGTGCTTTGTTTCAGCGCGTTCGCGCAATTCTCTCACATCCTGTTCCTGTGGATTATCACCCAATTCGTCCTGAATGGTTCGCATTTGCTGATGCAGGAAATACTCACGCTGTTGTTTGTCCATATCCTTACGCACCTTGGTCTGGATCTCATTGCGCATTTCGAGCATTTGGATTTCCAAAGTAAGGTGTTCCATCACTTTCATCACTCGCTTGGCAATATCGAGCTCCTCGAGCATTTCCTGCTTCTTAGAGACATCTGCATTCATGTTGGACGAAATGAAGTTTACCAGAAACGTCGGACTTTCTATATTCCCTATAGCAAAAGATGCTTCAGAAGGAATATTCGGACTATCACGGATGATCTGCAGAGCGAGGTCTTTAATCGTCTTGAATTTTAAATCTAGATCCTTGTCTTTCGGATCAAATGGTTTTTCATCGATCATACGCACAACCGCCTTCATGTAGGGATCAGTTTGTAAAGGCTGAACGATTTCGAACCTTCTTTTACCTTGAATAATAACCGTTGTACTTCCATCAGGCATCTTCAGCATTCGAATGATCTGCGCAACTGTACCAATTGCATGTAAGTCATCAAACTCAGGACTTTCTTCCTCCTGATTGCGTTGTGAAACAACACCAACGATCTTATTCCCTTTATTTGCCTCCTGAATCAGTCGAATGGATTTATCACGACCGACAGTGATCGGTATCACCACACCCGGAAACAATACATTATTTCTTAACGGAAGGATCGGAAGTTCATCCGGAAAAACCTGTTTATTCATTTTTTCCTCCTCTTCCGCTGTGATCAAAGGAATAAAATCCGCGTCAGCATCCATCGTTGGAAGTAATTGAAGAAAATCGTTATCGAATAGATCGTTCATTATTCTAAATTCTTGAAAGGGACCATTCATTCGGTCAAAGTGTCATAAAATGGGTGTCAAAAGTGCCGAAAGCACCTATTTGAGCGCTATTTTAAAAAGACATACCTGATAGACAAACGATATGCCAAGGAGAAGTACAGAGCGAGAATGAGAATGAGAATGAGAGCGAGAGCGAGAGCGCCCCTCGACTTCGCTCGGGGCTCCTGGCAATAAGTTTAAGAATTGAAAATGTGCTTCAAGATCTTAATTTCTTCATCCGAAAGTGCCCTTTTACGACGGGACATCATATTATTCGCATATTCCACTGCCTTTTCGAATCGAAAGGGAACAATTCCGTCTGCCCCGCCCCAACTGAAAGAGGGAACCCATTTTTCAGGAAATCCGGAGCCATAAATATTGGAAGAAACCCCCACTACCGTTCCGGTATTAAACATCGTATTGATTCCACATTTGGAATGATCTCCCATACAGACACCCATGAATTGCACGTCTGTCTTTTGCTGAGAAGACGTTTCAAATGAATAGGTATCTACCATGCCATAATTGTTCTTGAGGTTGGAAGTGTTCGTGTCAGCGCCAAAATTACACCATTCACCTACCAAGGCATTTCCAAGAAATCCATCATGACCTTTGTTTGAATACGCTTGAAAAACCGAGTTACTTACTTCCCCTCCGACACGACATTCCGGTCCAACCGTTGTTGCGCCGTAGATCTTTGCCCCCATCTTCACTTGCGCATGCTCTCCTATAGAAAAAGGCCCACGTATGATTGCGCCTTCCATGACCTCGGCTTCACGGCCAATGTAGACCGGACCTGTTTTCGTGTTGATCACCGCAGCTTCCACTATCGCGCCTTCTTCCAGGAATAATTGATCCTTTGGACCAACAATAGTTACGGATTCAGAAATAGCCGCACTTTGACGACCATAGGTAACGCGTTCAAAATCCTGACGCAACACCCGATCATTTTTCATATACAAATCCCAGCGTTGTTCAAGGATAACCAACTCCTTGCCCAGAAACTGCACTTTTGATTCAGCATTGGGTTCCCCAGCTAGGAATACATCTCCCGAAAAAAGAGCCTGATCCTTATCCAGATGATAAATAGCCACCGCAAGATCCTCATTCGGAATCACCGCAGCATTGACGGTCAATCCATTCTCAATAGCAGGATAGCGACCTGAAAGATAAGCTTCTGTCAAAAATCCAATCTCTGCCTCGGGAATATATTGTTTCCATCGTTCCAGATTCGTAAAGATTCCCATGCGCAGATCACCCACCGGACGTGTTAAAGTCAGTGGAGCAAAACGCAGGTGCAAACCGTTATCAGAGAGATTGATCTTCATATCGCTTCAGAAGTTTTTCGGGTACTGAACACAAAAAGGAGTAAAAAGGTAAGTGATCCATTAATGACTAGCATTTCATTACCAAATTTATACGACCCAAACAAATTAGCAGACTGCTGATCAAGTACATAGCATAATACGGGAGCAACAATACAAACCACGGGGACCGTCCATTCAGAAATCGCTCTTTTTGTCAAAATTCCAAAGGAGAACAAACCCAGTAATGGTCCATAGGTATAACCTGCAATCACAAATACCAGGTCTATGATGCTCTTGTCGTCTTTCCACTTAAAAAAGAAAACAAGCAACGTAAATATCACCGCAAACGTAAGGTGCACTGTCTGACGTAATTTCACCTGTTGCTTCTCGGTCAAATCATTGCGACGTTGAAAACCAAGCATATCTATGCAAAAGGAAGATGTGAGAGCCGTAATTGCACCATCTACAGAAGGAAAAAGAGCAGAGATCAAACCAACAATAAAAATAAGGAAGATCCCTTTTGGCATATAATCACGTACGATTGTAGGAAACATATCATCAGGTGCGATCTCCAACCCGTACTTCTTTCCATAAACGTAAAGTAAACCTCCAAGAAATAAGAACAATCCATTCACTAAAAGCAAAACAAAACTGAATGTCACCATGTTCTTTTGAGCGTCTTTCAATGATTTAACCGAAATATTTTTCTGCATCATTTCCTGATCCAATCCTGTCATAGTAATGGTAATGAAAGCACCTCCAATAATCGCCTTCAAAAAGAAATCTTTTCGATCCGTATCCCAGCTCCAGAATTTGGTCATTTCCTGTTTGCCCATTTCCGACCAAAGTGCCGACCAATTGAGGTGCAGCATTTCTTTCAAAGAGAAAATACAAACCACCAAAGCCAGGAGCATAAAAACCGTTTGCAACGTATCAGTCCAGACGATGGTTTTCACTCCTCCCTTCAGCGTGTAGAGAACAATCATAGCCATTATGATCAGCGTAGTTACCCAAAATGGAATACCAATCTCATCAAAAACAAATAATTGCAATACATTGATAACTAGATAGAGGCGAACAGTCGCTCCCAATGTTCTGGAAAGAATGAAATAACCTGCCCCCCATTTGTAGGCTTTGAAACCAAGTCGAAATTCAAGGTATCGATAAATAGATGTTAGATTGTGTTT
>CAIYQV010000486.1 GCA_903928365.1 uncultured Flavobacteriia bacterium | reverse complement strand
CGGTCGATCACGTATCCCAATTGATTAGCATACGGCTGTTGACGTTCAAAATTTCTTATTACTTCTTGTCCAATAGCAGCATAAAGATTCGCAGAAAGATCGAACGATTTATATTTAAGATTCAAGGCAAAACCCGCCGTGAAATCTGGAATAGGTGAACCGAGATATGTTTTATCTGAATCATCGTTAAAATTGATCACGCCATCTCCATTTTGATCTACGAAGCGAATATCTCCCGGTTTCGCTCCCTCCTGATAAACAGCAGCATTGTCAATTTCCTCCTGAGTTTGGAAGATCCCATCCATTTGATATCCGAAGAAATAACCGATTTCATATCCCTGTTGGAAACGTGTGGCTACATCGCCTCCTACACCAAAACTAGCTCCTGGTATGTAATCAACTCCCTCAGGCACCCCAGTAACCTGGTTGTTAATGTGCGAAAAATTCAAGTTGAACCCGGTGACAAAATCCTTTTTACTATCCGTACTGAAGCCCAATTCCAACTCGATTCCTTTATTGCTGACGTCTCCCGCGTTGATGATTGGAGGATATCCGCCAGGTCCATAGGATCCTAGAATGGCTGTCACCTCTGGTTGAAACAGTAAATCAAAGGTGTTTTTGATAAAATAGTTGGCCGTAAAATCAAGGTTTTTCCAGAAAGTGAAATCCATCCCCACATTGAACTGTCTCGTTGTTTCCCACTTTAGATCAGGATTGGCCGGGCGACCAATTGCCACACCTTGAGTGATGACATCATCAAAAACATACACTCCCTCTCCGTTCAATAAGGCTCTGTAGGCAAAGTTCGGTATCTGATCGTTTCCAGAAATACCGTAGCTCACACGCAATTTACAGAGATCCATCCATTTCCACTTGAAGAATTTCTCATCAGAAATCAACCAGGCACCAGATACAGTCGGGAAGAATCCATAACGACTGTTACTTCCAAATTTACTCGAACCATCTCGTCTTAAAATGGCTGATATCAAGTATTTATAGTTGTAAGAATATTCTGCCCTCATAAATGCAGAAAGCAAACGCTCCGTAAATTCCCAGGATCCCGTGTTATTCAAAAACCCTCCCTCGGCCGTATTGGCAGAAATATCAGCGTAATCAACCGAATTGTTAGGAATATTGTACGCAATCCCATTTAAAGACTCCCCTTTTCGCTGAAACACACTTACGCCCGTTGTGGCCTTTACACGATGTACTGAATCAAAGACCTGATCGTAATTAAAAAAGCTCTCATATGTCAAGTCGACAAAGGAAGAACGCTCTTCATATACCGCCGCCCCTCTGTCAATAAACACATCATCCGCTATCTCTACTTGTGGTGATTCGAGCGCTGCATTGACAGCTGTGTTGGCATACTTTCCATCACCATACCATACCAAAGGAGAAAATACTTTCGATTTCACCTGGGCATAATTATAATTAAACCGATTGGTAAAAGATAAATGCTCATTAAACGTATAAACCAATTCCTCTTTCCCTACAAATTTGTCGGCTATACTCCAGTTATACTGATTGTTAATCTGAGCAATTGGATTAATAATATCGCTTACTTCCTCGAGGTATGAATAATTCCCATCCTGAGTATGGATAGGCTCATTCGGGAACGCATTGATCGTATTGTAAAGAACTGAACCTATTCCGTTTTCTGGCAAAGTGCTCCTTGCATCATTGGAATACAAAAACACCGAATTCAAGTCCATCTTTGATGAAAGTTCGGTTTCTAAATTCAGGCGAGCATTGTATCTTGAAAAGCTGGCCTTATCGCCACCTACGATACCTTGCTGGTCAAAATAACCTAAACCAAGAGAATACCGAGTCGAACTGGTTCCTCCACTCAAACTAAAATTATGACTCTGAACGGGTGAGCGTTGAAATACGGAATCCTGCCAGTTTGTGCCTTCACCTAATTCTGTATTGTTGAATGGCATGTCAAGTCCACCAAGGCCAAACATTTCATTTTTGATCACTGCGTATTCTCGGGCGTTGAGAAGGTCCAGCTTACGAGCCGTACTTTGCACCCCATAATACCCGTTGTATTCCACTCTTGGCTTGGCATTTAAACGCCCCTGTTTTGTCTCTACAATGATAACTCCATTCGCCGCACGGACTCCATAGATACCTGCAGTCGCATCTTTCAAAACATTTATCGATTTGATGTCTGCCGGATTTAAGGCATTCAAGCCTTCAGAGTCATACACCACTCCATCTACGAGAATTAAAGGGTCGTTATCACCAAAAGTGGACAAACCACGGATCCGGATATTCGAACTACCCCCCGGTGACCCTGAGTTTGTACTGATGGTCACACCTGAAACCTGACCTTGAAGCGCCTGATCCATTCTGGAAACATTCATCTTTTCTACGTCTTCACCCTTTACTTTTCCTGTAGCTCCGGTTAATTCCTTGGATGTTGCTTCACCGTACCCAACTACCACAACCTCATCAAGATCCTTTGATTCTGGCGCTAAAACGACATTTATCACCGTTTGACTTCCAACCGCAGTTTCGTAACGTTTGTAACCAATGAAATAAAAGGATAAAGAATCAGATCCTGAAAGGCCATCGATCTCATATTTTCCATCAAAATCTGTTTTCACTCCCCTGCCTTTATTCTTAACGGCTACGGTTACAAAGGGAATGGCATCGCCTCTTTCATCGGTGACCGTTCCACCTACTTTTAACTGTTGGGCTTGTAATTCCGAATTCAATAAAAGCACTAATGGGATAAGTAAAAATCTTTTCATAGAAGAACTGTTACAACGCAATTTACTAATTATTTTACTATTTACAATAAGTAACCTTATTCAACTTTTTTCCCTTACGAACAAACCCTCGCGTCAGATTAACAACTTATTGTAGCTTTGGTTTTTAAACAATACTTCCCATGTAGATCATCAGATCCTTTAATTTGGAAGCATAGGCAAATTCGTTATCATACCAGGATACGATCTTAGCAAAATCATCACCGATCATCAAACCTGCCGTGGCATCGAAAATGGAAGTTCTGGCATCGTCTATAAAATCACTGGAAACCACCGCATCTTCAGTATAACCAAGTATTCCCTTCAACTCACTTTCCGATGCGGCTTTCATGACACTTTTAATTTCTTCATATGAAGTTTTTTTCGACAGATTGACTGTCAGATCGACGACGGACACATCCGCGACCGGAACGCGATAAGCCACTCCAGTCAATTTTCCCTTCAAATCCGGAATTACTTTTCCAACTGCCGCTGCTGCACCTGTAGATGAGGGGATGATGTTCTGCATGGCTCCGCGACCACCACGCCAATCCCGCCCTGAAGGACTATCTACAGTTTTCTGAGTAGCTGTCGCTGCATGAACTGTGCACATCAATCCCGAAACAATTCCAAAATGATCATGTAGAACTTTCGCTACCGGTGCGAGGCAGTTGGTAGTGCAAGATGCGTTCGAAACAATATTCATTTCCTTCTTATATGTCAAGTGATTGACACCCATAACGAACATAGGCACATCATCCTTTGGCGGTGCAGAAAGGATCACCTTAGCTGCCCCTGACACCAAGTGCCTAGAGGCTTGTGCCGCATCCAAAAAGAGGCCAGTCGATTCCACTACATAAATAGCACCGAGTTCACCCCAGCCAATTTCCTCAGGATTTCGTTCACCGGTGATCCTGATCTTTTTTCCATCACAATACAAATGGCCTTCTCGCGCCTCAATATGATTGCTCAATACTCCATGAATAGAATCGTACTTGAGCATGTAAGCGAGGTAATTTGCATCGAACAGATCATTGATAGCAACAACCTCTACTCTTGGATCCTGAAGTGCTGCTCGAAACACCATTCTTCCAATCCTTCCGAATCCATTGATCCCTATTTTAATTTTTTCCATAACTATTGTATTAACCAGGTACCACCGACAGAAACAACGTTATCCAATGCAAGGTATTCCGAAAAATTCGACTCATTGATACCACCGGTTGGACAAAATTTCACTTCACTAAATACAGATCTATAGGCATTTAATGCATCTAATCCTCCAAATAAATTGGCTGGGAAAAATTTAAAATAGCGCCAACCCAGTTCCATTCCTTTCAGAATCTCTCCTGGTGTAGCTACGCCGGGAATGAAAGGCGTGCCGCTGTGTTCCAGATGCTGCGCTAATGTTGGTGACAAAGCAGGACTAACCATGAAATCCACTTTCAAATCCACACATTTACGTATTTGATCCAGATTAACGATAGTTCCTACGCCCACATCGTACTGATCACCAAAACGCTTTTTAAATTCGGAAATCGCCTCGAAGGCATAGTCCGTTCTCAGCGTGATCTCTATGCACCGAATTGATCTAACAGACAATTGTTGATGTACCCTTTCTATATCCTTTTCATTTTGAATCGTCACCACGGGAATAATTGGGTTCCGCTCAAGAATCTGTTGAATGTTATTTTGCATCTTATTCCAGTTAGATAATACCTGCACCACTTTCACTATTGGAGATCAAACTCCTCAATCCGGAAAATAAGTCCCGACCATGACTGGCGTGCTCATATGCAAGAGAACGGCCTTCGCGTTCAATTGCACTTACCGTAAGGCAAGTGAGTTCACCTTTTATCGCGTCCAATCGAATCAGATCTCCCGTTTTAATTTTTGATATTGGTCCTCCCTCAGCGGCTTCAGGATATAAGTGGATGGCAGACGGAACCTTTCCAGAGGCACCTGACATGCGACCATCCGTAACCAATGCAACTTTGTAACCTCTTTTTTGGAGAACAGTTAACGATGGTGTAAGCTTATGGAGCTCAGGCATTCCTTTTTGTTTTGGTCCTTGAAACGGAAGTACGGCCACGAAGTCCATATTCAACTCATCTCTTTTAAATGCTGCTAACAAATCGTCCTGATCATCAAAAACCACAGCTTTGGCTTCGATAATCAACTGTTCTTCCGAAACAGCAGACGTTTTTATGACTGATGTTCCGAGATTCCCTTTCAACACCTTGATTCCACCGCTTGGAGAAAAAGGTTCATCGACCGAACGTAAAATTGATTGGTTGAGAGATTGATTTGCGCCCTCGACATACAATAATTCTCCTTTGATCAGTTTTGGTTCTTTGGTATACAAACCTAATCCTTTACCTAAGATAGTAGTAACATCTTCATGTAACAATCCTTTTTCGAGAAGAGAACCAATCATGAAACTCATCCCCCCAGAAGCATGAAAATGATTCACATCCGCAGCTCCATTTGGATAGATCCTACAAAGTAGAGGGACCACTTCAGACAAATCTGAAAAATCATCCCAGGTGACTTGAATACCCGCCAATCTGGCCATTGCAGGTATGTGCAATACATGATTGGTCGACCCACCAGTTGCAAGCAATCCAATAATTCCATTCACTACCGCATGTTCGTCATACTGAAAGCCCAAGGTTTGTTCCAAACGTCGACCAATGATATTGCTTACAAGTACGCGAACCGCCTCTTTATTCAATGCTGTGCGTAATTCGGTCCCCGGATTTACAAAACTACTACCCGGAAGTTGAAGGCCCATGATTTCCATCAGCATCTGATTGGAATTGGCTGTACCGTAAAATGTGCAGGTTCCCGGTGAATGATAGGAGTCGGATTCTCCTTTCAAAAGTTCATCACGACCGATTTTTCCTTCAGCAAACAACTGCCTGATACGTGCCTTTTCCTCATTCGGAATTCCACTTTCCATTGGTCCACCAGGAACAAATATGCTTGGCAAATGACCAAAACTCAAATTACCCATTACCAATCCCGGAACGATCTTATCGCAAATGCCCAGATTCATTGAGCCATCAAAAACATCATGAGATAATCCAATTGCTGTGGAGTAAGCTATTATTTCTCTGCTTAATAAGGAAAGATCCATTCCTTCTTTGCCCTGAGTAACCCCGTCACACATAGCAGGCGTAGCTCCGGCAACTTGAAGAGTAGCTCCGTAATCATTGGCAAAAAGCCTTAATTGTTTCGGGTAATCCTCATAAGTCTTATGCGCAGAAAGCATATCGTTGTATGCTGTGATGAGTCCAATGTTAGGTGCCGTACCTTCAGCTATTTGAGTTTTATCATGTTCACTGCACCCAGCAAAAGCGTGAGCCAGGTTGCCACATGAAAGTCCAGAGCGGTAAGTTAATGGTTTAAAATTAGCTTCTACTTTACGCAGATAAGCTACCCTTGTTTGCTCTGACCGTTTTTTGATCCGATCAGTAACTTCTTGTATTTTCTTATTAATCTGCATAGTATACAAAGGTATCAGGTCGAATAGATAAGATCTGGTGAATGGGCAAATTACGGGATGCTTCCATCAATACGTTTTTCTTTTCTTCTCCAAAGATCATCAGAAGTATCAAAGAACTTTTAACAAGCATTGCTGGGCTACAAGTAATCCTTTTATGAGGAAAACCTGGTGCATTGGTATTAAAAACGCCCGCTCGCGTGTCCGACAAAATAAGCTCTGAGGAAGGATCGCCCGGAAAAACGGAAGCGGTATGTCCATCCGGCCCCATGCCTAAAACACAAATATCTGTTTGCTGGATGAACGGCTGATATTGAAGGTTGACTTCTTCCAGATTTGACTCGTAATCCGAAACATTAAAAACCATTCCTGTGATCGTAGCTTCCGGACCCAAGGCTTCTCGAATCATTTTTTCATTGCTGTTTGGATCACTGAAAGGAACAAATCGCTCATCCACTAATCCCCAATGTAAACCCGGTAAATCTTCCGTGCTTTTCGAAAGCAAACGATATAGAGGCGAAGGAGTTGACCCGCCGGACAGCAGTATCTTTCCTTCCGGTTTCAATGACTTTATGATCAACTCATTAGCCGCTGAAAAAAGTTCATCCTTCGTATGAAAAGTTACCATGTTCATTTGGTTTGCCATTGTACGCCTTCTTCTACGATCTGATCTCCCGGACCCCATGTGCCTGATTCATAAAGTGTCAATGGAAGGACTTCTTTCCATTGGGATGTGATCGATTCGATCCAGATCCATGCCGCCTCAAGCTCATCGTATCGCATAAACAGCGTCTGGTTTCCCCTAAGAACGTCAATGATCAATCGCTCATAGGCCTCGGGCATGCGCTCCTCAAATGAATCCACAAAATCGAGCTTGAGCGAAATCGGTTTATAGCGGTAACCACCTGGACCAGGTATTTTACTCAACTGTACAAGCTCTATACGTTCCTCAGGTTGCAACCGGATGATCAATTTATTCTGTAAAGGATATTGTGCATCCGGGAAAATATTGTGGGCGATTTTCTTAAAGTTAATGACGATATCAGAGTACCGCTTCTTCATTCGCTTTCCCGTTCTGAGATAAATAGGTGTATTCTTCCAACGCCAGTTATCAATGTAGGTTTTTATGGCAACGAAGGTTTCCGTTTCGGATTTATATTGTCCAATATCTTCCAAATAGGAATTTACCTGATTCTCAGAGATGGTTCCGCGTGTATACTGTCCACGAACAATATCATGAGCGATCGTTTCAGGTTTAAACAACCGAAGGGACTGAAGTACCTTTAACTTTTCATTCCGAACCGCATTCGCATCGAGGCTTGCAGGTGGATCCATAGCTACCAGACACAGTAACTGCAACAGGTGGTTTTGAACCATATCCAACAAGGCTCCTGTATCATTGTAATAACCCGCTCTGTTTTCTACTCCTAAACTCTCCGAAACCGTGATTTGGATATTTTCAATGTTTTCTCCATTCCACGCTTTTTCAAAGAGATGATTCGCAAATCGAAGTACCATCAGGTTTTGTACTGTCTCTTTACCCAGGTAATGATCAATTCTGAAGATCTGGTCTTCCGAGAAACACTTTGAAATAATCTTATTGATCTTTCTACTTGATGGAAGATCGAAGCCCAATGGTTTTTCTAAAACTACCTTGCTTTTTTTATCGATCAAATCAGAACCCTTCAACGCTTGACAAATCTCCTCATAGGCTGCAGAAGGCACAGAAAAATAGAATACCCTTTGCCAATCGGAATGCTCGAGAATTAGTCCACGCAATGGCTCATAAGAGCTCACTTTATTTTCAGGCAACACCAGAATGGTGATATGCGTGTAAAATTCTGCGAACAACCTGATTTCATTCTCATTTAGGAGTGGAATAAAGGCTTTTAATTCCTCCAGAAGTAGATTTCCGCTGTCTTTTCTACTCACGGCAATAATACGAAAATCAACATCAAGCTGACCATCCACAAAACGCTGATACAATGCCGGAAGAATCTTTCTTTTGGAAAGATCTCCATCACCACCAAAAATTACAAT
>CAIYQV010000485.1 GCA_903928365.1 uncultured Flavobacteriia bacterium | reverse complement strand
GATCGATGTCACCATCGCCGTCCGTATCACCTGTTTTATTTGTAGCATTTAATCTTCCAAGTAAAGATGTATTCTTCCATTCAGTCGCATTCGGATAAGCCGTTGCATCAAGTGTCAAACCTGAAATTCTTGATTCCTCAGTAAAACCAGAATATGCTCTGGAATCACCTTCATTCGCAGTGACAAGATAATTGACTCCATTTACAGAGTAATGCGCAATGGCATCAGGCAAGTACATTCCTTTCACTGGGAAAGTAGAAAAATTGGTAGCAAAGGAGTTATCAGATGCGTCTATCGTGTTTTCCGTAAGACTGTGGTCCTTATAACCAAGTGGAATAAGTTTCGTAATCGTATTG
This sequence comes from uncultured Flavobacteriia bacterium, assembly GCA_903928365.1. Lineage (GTDB taxonomy): Bacteria > Bacteroidota > Bacteroidia > Flavobacteriales_D > Crocinitomicaceae > M0103. The sequence continues at coordinate 1,500 of CAIYQV010000485.1, read as the reverse complement.
GTGAAAAGATTTATTTCAGCTAAGGCGTTGTTTTCCTGTAAAGTTACCCAAGCCGTGGAATCATTTGGAGAAATCGTAATGTATTCTGGTTCAAAATCCTGAGCAACTGAAGCGTTCAATCCAAAAATTCTTATTCCCTGAGCTTTTAAAGTAGCTACTTGACTATTGTATGAGCTGAACCCCAACGTAGTTACAGAAGGGCTAGCCACACCTGCACTAATATCTATAATACTAACAGAGCCCTCTGGGTCATTCGTGTAAGCTGCATTCGGTTCACCCTCATTTGCTGTAAGAACTTTAGTGCCGGCATGATTAAAGACAACCATATCCGGCATGGCTCCCACTTGTGCTTCGCTGATGTATGCTCCTGCCGTATCTACGAATACAACTTTTCCATTTGCTTGTTTATCTACTAATCCTTCCAATGCTAAAGCAACTTTTCCATTGCTTGTATACACACTATTGATAGAACCAGAAAATGGAGCATTGGCCAAGTTGATAGATCGAATCAACGTTGGACTGGAAGGGTTGATATAGTTTAAAATGTCCAGACGGTTGGCTACACTGTTGGCTATAAATAATCGTTTACTCACTGAGCAGTAGGCTGAAATTTCAGCAGAATTTGTTCCGGCCGCACCGTTACTAAAACTAGACAGTTGAGTTAGCGTGAAGGCGTTGGAAGCCGTTGGAACTGGAGAGTCATTATCTCTGATATACAAAGTGTGTTGTTTAATCCCTGATGTGGTTATTGCAACGCCATTCGCATTTGTAAGCTGACAAATCAAATACTCATCTGATTCTGCGTCAGCATCATTATTTAAGGTTAAATCAAATCCTATCAATTGATTGAGAACGGCATTTGCAGGAATAGAAAGTGTCGATGATGCAATTGTATAATCTGATCCATTCGTAGCGTTGCTCGCGCTAGAAAGAGACAAATCAACTGTTCCGGGAGCGTTCCCAGCAGCCGTCACTTTGAGCCAGATCTTCACTGTCCCGCCGTTTTCAGCAATGGTAGTGTCTGCTTTTGCAAAGGCAACAGTATGCATCAAGTCGTTATCTGTGATAGTAACTGAAAGTGGTGTAATTGAAATCCCATTGTATGCAACATCTGCAGATGTTACCGCATAACTTATGCTGCCTGAGTGAATTCCTTCTACAACATTATCGTTTACTGCTGTTATTGTAACCGTTTGTGGTGAATTCCAATTTGTTGAAGTGAAGGTCAAACTTGAAGGTGAAATACCCAGTTGAGAATTTGGTGTTCCAGAGACAATAACATCGGAAGTTGGTGATGAACTTAAAGCCACTGTATAAGAATCCGTTGCGCCCCCTTCTGTTACTGCATTTCCACCCGACGTTGGAGTAATTACCACAGATGCTAAATCATTATCGGTAATGGTAATGTCCTGCGTGATTGTTGAACCCAAAGTCAATCCAATAGAAGGGTTTGAAATGGTCAAAGTTGCTGTTTCTGTTCCCTCAATAAGGTTGTCATCT
>CAIYQV010000484.1 GCA_903928365.1 uncultured Flavobacteriia bacterium | reverse complement strand
TTAAAAGGCGCTTCAAATGTTCAGTCTTAAAAATAGTTGTAACCAAATTTTCATCGAATAGTAATCTTGTAATTAAACCATACAAACTATAGTTATATGTCCCCGAAATTCTTAAAATATCGAATTCTCCCGAAGAAATCATAATATCTTCACCCTTAAGAACTTTAGATAATCTTCTAGTTATTTGCTTCACAATGGGGATGACTTCATAAGTAGTATAGAAAGGTTCGTGCACTTCATAATATTTATCGACAAAATAGTCAAGAAAGTCAATATTTGGGGGTATTTTAAAATCGGAGGTTAAGAGATTAGTTTTCATACTAATGACATTAGTTATATTGCTGACTGTTTAATTAGTCGAACAGAAAGCCCTTCTCTTTTATCAGACAGACTTTTACTATCCATAAAACCAACAAGCGCATCAGTATTACCATTAGCTGAAGCAATTGCTGTTCTGAAAGCCATGCCGAAGGGTTTTAATTCTTGTCCATTTGGTTTTACACAAACTGTTCGTGACCACCAAATACCTAGAGTGCCCAGTCCTTCAAATTTGCCGTCAACTTCACAAGTGCCACCAGGTAAAGCATTAAAGCCATATTGGTCTAGACCCGCATCCAAATAACCACATTTATCTTTTATCCAAGCAGATTTTGATTTTAACTTAACACCAGGTTGTTTACCTAAAAAGGAAATTAAATTGAACCAGTCTTTTTCAGTTGGGACAGTCCAACCTGCCATTGAAATGGAACGCTGATCATTTACAGCGAACCAATTATATAGTTTACCGTAAACGGAGTCATTTTCTTTATTGAAATTATAAGAACAAAAGGCTGGTATTGAATTTTTACCTGCTTTTTTCCAATCTTTTTCTGTTTTACATTCGAATATTTTATCTCCATTTATGAATGCATCTACGTTTAGATTTTGTGCTGACCAAATTTGGTCTCCAATTATTAGTTCTTCCATTTTTTGATATTGGTTTATTTTCTTCCACTAAATATAATGAAAAACTCAAACAAACCGCCTGTTTACACATTGAAAAAAACTATCCATATGTCAGTTTTAGTTCATGCATCCTAGGTCTTATTGTGTACCTTTAAAATTTAAAATCAAATAACTCATGGCAGTATTCGACATCGACATGATCCGCAAGGTGTACGCACAATTCCCGGAACGTATTGCTGCAGCTAGGCGATTGGTAGGACGCCCATTAACGCTTTCTGAAAAGATCCTTTACGCGCATTTGTGGGAGGGAAACCCAACGTCAATTTTCGAACGAGGCAAGTCCTACGTGGATTTTGCCCCGGATCGTGTGGCCATGCAGGATGCGACGGCTCAGATGGCACTGCTCCAGTTCATGCAGGCAGGAAAGAAAAAGGTGTCGGTTCCTTCTACGGTGCACTGTGATCACCTGATCCAGGCAAGGGTTGGGGCAGATCCGGATCTGCAGCGTTCGTTGAATGAAAACAATGAGGTGTTTCAATTTTTGTCTTCGATTTCAAATAAATATGGAATCGGGTTCTGGAAACCGGGTGCAGGAATTATCCATCAGGTGGTATTGGAGAATTACGCCTTCCCCGGAGGAATGATGATCGGAACGGATTCTCACACGGTCAATGCCGGTGGTTTGGGTATGGTTGCAATCGGTGTGGGTGGGGCAGATGCCGTTGATGTGATGGCGGGTATGGCCTGGGAATTGAAATTTCCCAAATTAATCGGGGTGAAATTGACAGGAAAACTGAACGGCTGGACATCCGCCAAGGATGTGATCCTCAAAGTAGCAGATATTTTGACAGTTAAAGGTGGCACCGGAGCCATCGTGGAATATTTTGGAAGTGGGGCCTTATCCCTTTCTTGCACGGGGAAAGGAACGATCTGTAACATGGGAGCGGAGATTGGTGCAACCACCTCGACCTTTGGATACGATGAATCCATGCGTCGTTACCTGATCGCTACCGGAAGAAAAGAAGTGGTGGACGCTGCAGATGCCATCGCAGAACATTTGACAGGTGACGCGGAAGTATATGCGAATCCGTCCAACTACTTTGATCAATTAATCGAGATCGACCTTTCCGAATTGGAGCCACATGTGAATGGTCCTTTCACACCAGATCGCGGAACACCCATTTCTAAAATGCGCCACGAAGCAGAAGCAAATGGATGGCCCATAAAAGTAGAGTGGGGGTTGATCGGTTCTTGCACGAACTCGTCTTACGAAGATATGTCGCGTGCAGCTTCAATTGTTGAACAAGCGGTTGCGAATGGAATCACACCGAAAGCAGAATTTGGAATCAATCCTGGATCTGAACAAGTGCGTTACACGATCGAAAGAGACGGAATC
>CAIYQV010000483.1 GCA_903928365.1 uncultured Flavobacteriia bacterium | reverse complement strand
GCCCATGGTAAGAAAATAACGGGGTACCTTGCTACCCACTCAGTATATAACTTAGGTTGGATTTTTAGAGATTACGAATCATATGTCAACAAGAAAAAAGAACGCTTGAAATCGGTTCAAAATACAAAGTAATTCGCCCAAAAAAAGGTTTGCCATAACCTTGATTTACTTATTTTAATGCTCCTTGTTCCTTGTTCTTTGCTCTTTGTTCTATCTTTGACCCGATGGATTTCAACGTAGTCAAAGCCTTGCATATCATTTTCGTCGTCAGCTGGTTTGCCGGTTTGTTTTACATGGTGCGACTTTTCATTTACCATACGGAAGCGCAACAACGTGTCGAAGTCGAGCGACGAATTCTCTCAGAACAATTTGAATTGATGGAGAAAAAACTCTGGTGGATCATTACCACTCCGGCGATGGTGCTGACAGTAGTTTTCGGTACCTGGATGATTCTGTTGAACCCAAATTATTACCTCTCGCAAGGATGGATGCACCTGAAATTAGGTTTTGTGGTGGTGCTGTTGGTCTACCATTTTCTTTGTCAGAAGATCATGAATGACTTACGAAAAGGGCAATTCAACTGGCGATCCAACGGACTTCGCATCTGGAATGAAGTCGCGACACTTATACTCGTAGCAGTCGTATTCTTGGTAGTGATGAAAGATTCCCTCAATTGGATCAAAGGCACCGTCGGATTTTTTGCTGTAGCCATTGGATTGATGATTGGCATCAAGATCTATAAGCGGTTGAGGAAGATGTAGTTATATGTTTCCCTTTTTGATCAATTCGGCAACTTCCGTTTTCAACTTGGGCAAGTGATTCGTTAGAATAGACCAAATAGTTTCGTCTGAAATATTGTCATACGCATGAATCACTTGGTTGCGAAGTCCAATAATCGCTTTGGAATTTGAAATTTGTTCGGCAAAAACTACATCTCGAGTTATGATCCTGTTTACAGCCTCTCCAATGATCTCGAGGTTTCTTTCAATCGCCCGCTTGAGCATAATATTCGTTCTGTATTTGAAAAAATCCTTTTCCTCATCACCAAAAAAGGACTCAATTTCATCAATGGACAGTTTTATATCGAACAACCACTTGAGAATGCGTTCATCCATAGATCAATTCTTTAGATCGGTTGATCGAGGAAATCAATACCGGGTTTCTTAAGGTTTGTTCTTCCACGAGATCAACTTCACGTCCAAATAATTCTTTGAGATTTTCTTTCAGTAGAAGGTAGTTCTCAAAATAGGAGGCTAATTCAAAGGGTTTGAACCTTACTAGTAAGTCAATATCACTGTCCTTTTTGAAAGAGGAATTTAGTGCCGATCCAAATAAATAAAGTTTGTCCACATGATATAGCATGCACAACGTATCAATTCGTTCTCTATGTTCGTCAATGATTCCCATCTCTAACAAACTTACTGAAAATATCTGCACGTTTTCATGTTGTTGAGCTCATAAAGTATTGATGAATGATTCTTAATTCAATCCCTCAACTGGATCAAAGGCACCATCGGATTCTTTGCTGTAGCCATTGGATTGATGATTGGCATCAAGATCTATAAGCGGTTGAGGAAGGGGTAGTTTTTGCATCCTTTTTTCTGCTTTGGCAAAAAGGGATGAGAAAGAAAATAGCCGAAAAGGAAGCCTGAAAGTCTGTAAAAGGAAAGATGAGCCGAAAACAGATCCGTTTATTTGAAAATTCCGAATCCATACCAGTCGAACTGAAGACGCCTTGAATGTGGAGGCCTTTTGTCACATTTCTGTATCTTTAAACCCAAATTGAACAGACATGTACACCAACATCCTCATAGAACAGAACGGACACATCCAGATCATTACGATCAATCGTCCTGCCCAGTTGAATGCGTTAAACCGTGATACGATCAATGAATTGCATCAGGCATTGGAACAGGCCAATAACGATAATTCAACTGGCGTAGTCATTCTGACGGGTTCAGGTGAGAAATCTTTTGTTGCCGGGGCAGATATTAAAGAATTTGCGGATTTCAGTATTGCTGAAGGAGGTCAGTTGGCGATGAATGGACAGAAGTTGCTGTTCAGTTTCATTGAAAATATGACCACACCGGTCATCGCCGCAGTGAATGGATTTGCTTTGGGAGGAGGTTTGGAACTGGCAATGGCTTCTCACATTCGTTTGGCATCGTCGAATGCCCGCATGGGTTTACCTGAAGTTTCACTTGGTGTGATACCGGGATACGGAGGAACACAGCGTTTGGCGCAATTGGTAGGGCGCGGAAAAGCAAATGAAATGGTGTTCACCGCAGGCATGATCAAAGCAGATGAAGCACTGAATTGGGGCTTGGTGAATTATGTTGTTGAGCCTGAAGAATTGCTTGCCAAAGCAGAAGAGATCGCCAACAAGATCCTGGCAAATTCAGCTACGGCTATCGCTTCGGCGATCCGTTCGATTAATGCGAATTTTGAGGATGGCGTAAATGGATTCCATACTGAGATCGAAGAATTCGGCAAATGTTTCGGAACGGCTGATTTTAAAGAAGGAACAACCGCATTCCTAGAAAAACGCAAACCGAATTTCCGAGGGTAAATGTCTAACCCGATCCGTAAATTACTGGGTCAAACGGCGGTTTACGGACTGTCGAGCATTGTAGGAAGGCTTCTTAACTACCTACTCGTTCCCTTGTACACGCAGGTTTTTGCGCATCCTTCCCATTACGGTGTCGTTTCCGAATTGTATGCCTGGGTAGCCTTCTTGATCGTATTTCTCACCTTCGGAATGGAGACAGCGTATTTTCGGTTTTTACAGGATCACGAAGACAAGGACAAAGTTTTTCTAAATGGTTTTCTGACGGTTATTGGTGTCAACCTGTTGTTCTTTTTTGGCTTGTTGTATTTCAATCAGGACATCGCAGACCTAATGTTGTATTCCGGTCATAATGAATACATCATCCTTCTTGGAGCCATTGTATGCATTGATGCAATCACCGCATTGCCTTTGGCGAAATTACGTGCAGAGAATAAAGCACTTAAGTTTGCTCTGATACAGTTTGCTTCCATTGGTGTCAATATTGGGCTCAACCTATTCCTAATGCTCTACATCTTTGATCCGGCCCGACCTGAAGAGGGAGTTTTATTCATTTTGTTTGCCAACTTGCTTGCCTCGCTGGTGAAGCCATTATTGCTTTACAAGGATTTTCTCACCATACGTTTTCAGTTCGATCTGCAGCTCGCTAAAACAATGTTGATCTATGCGATCCCGTTGGTAATCGCTGGTTTTGCCGGGATCATAAATGAAACACTTGATCGTATCCTACTGAAACATATAATCTACGATGCTTCGGTGCCCTCCTCCCTCATGGAGGCAGAAACTCAGGTGGGAATCTACAGTGCCTGCTATAAATTGGCTATGCTCGTAACAATCCTGCTTCAGGCATACCGTTATGCGGCAGAGCCTTTCTTTTTTGCGCAATTGAAGAGTGAAGAAAAGAACAAGGTTTATGCAAAGGTGATGAACTTTTTCGTTGCGATGGTGTGTCTGGTATTTCTGCTGGTTTCACTTAACATAGACGTTTTCAAGCATTTTATCCGAAACGATTCGTACTGGGTTGGCTTAGGCGTAGTGCCGATCCTATTGATTGCTAATATCTTCCTTGGTATCTACTATAATCAGAGTATCTGGTACAAACTGAGCGGGCAAACCCGTTTT
>CAIYQV010000482.1 GCA_903928365.1 uncultured Flavobacteriia bacterium | reverse complement strand
CGGGAGATGCTTTTGATAACTTTCCGACCATTCACGAGATCCGATTAACGTTTCATCAATCCAATTACTGGGATTCACTGGTAGATGGTTATGCAGGTGATTTCTATATCAAAGGAGATATCAACATTGACGGTACCGTTCTCACGGATTGCGGAATCAAGATGAAAGGAAACTCTTCCTACAACAATCCGAGTATTAAAAAATCTTTCAAGCTTGATTTCAATGAATTTGTAAGCGGTCAGGAATACGATGGTCTCAAAAAACTCAATCTCAACAACAACTTCAAGGACCCTACCCTCCTTCGGGAAAAAGTAATGTATGATTTTCTGAACATCAACGATTGCTATGCACCTCGCGCTCATTTCGCCAACGTGTATATCAATGATCAGCTTTGGGGCTTGTACACCACGGTGGAAGAGATCGACAAAACCTTTCTGGAAAAAACCTTTGGGGATGACAAAGGAAACCTGTTCAAAGGAGACCCTTCCGGAGACCTGAAATGGCTGGGTACTTCGCAAGCGCTGTACGAAACAAAGTACGAACTCAAACTAAATGAAGGAATAAACGACTGGACAGACCTCATCACCTTCATCAATACACTGAATAATGCGCCGACTGCCACACTTAAACAAGACCTGGACACGATCTTCGACAGTGAAAACTTCATCAAATCCTGGGCGGCACACAATCTTTTTGCCAATTTGGACTCCTACATCGGCAGCGGACACAATTATTACCTCTATTATGACTCGCTCCAAACAAAATTTCACTTTATCACCTGGGATTGCAATGAGGCCTTCGGTAATTTCAATATGGGAATGAACGTGACACAGCTTGAGCAAATGGGTATTGACTGGTCAAGTCCTCCTGCAGGAAATCGTCCGTTGATTGAAAAACTGTTGGCCGAACCCGAGTATCGGTCACTTTATGAACAAGTGATCTGTAAGTACCTGGAATATTGGTTCAGTTTAGACGGCATGTCGGACAGGATCGATTCATTAGCAAATTTGATTCGTCCTTCCGTCTACGCAGACCCCAATAAATTCTTCACCAATCAGCAATTTGAGGACAACCTCACCAATGACATCAATGTTCCAGGAACGCCGGGAGGAAGCGCTATCGCAGGTTTAAAATCGTTTATTAATGGGAGACGGAACAGTTTGGCACCTCAGATCTCTTCTTTTTGTACGCTGGCACATGATGAGTTGATATCGGAAGATGTTGTGTTGTTTCCGAATCCCGCGGAACATTCTTTTACCATTCACACGGGCACTTTAAAACCAACGATTGCAATTATCTGTGATGTGACCGGTAAAGAAGTGTATCGTTCTGCTGTAAGTAATGACTATACTTTTGAAACGTCACATTGGGATCCGGGTATTTATTTTGTAAAGTTGTACGGATTCAACAAAATGGAGCAGATAGTCATCCTTCATTGATTCGTATAGAAACAGGTTTCGTTTAAAACTCAAGTCAACCGATGGAATAAGGTTGTATTTCGTCTGAGCACAGAGATAGTTTAGTGGCTTTCAATAGTCACGACAAATAAATCTCTGCGTATGAAAAATCTCAACGTTTACAAAAAGCGACTGATCACACTGATCGGTTTTCTGCTTTTCGCCGTACCTCTTTATGCTCAAACACAACTTCCAGAGTGTGATGCAGATGTACCCTTTTTTACTTTCGAT
>CAIYQV010000481.1 GCA_903928365.1 uncultured Flavobacteriia bacterium | reverse complement strand
TGGGAGATGGCGCGGTAAGTAACACACAGAACCCAACACATCAATTCCCGACAGATGGTGTCTATGATTGTATTCTAACCGTCATATCGAACCATAACTGTGAAGATACGGCTCACGGTACCGTCTATGTGTATCCTTTACCGGTTGCTGAATTCAATGTCAATTCAGTATGTGAACATTTCGCAAATGCTTTCGTGAATGCTTCCACAGTTCAATCCAATGTAACGGGAGATCAAATTGTGTCATATGCTTGGGAATTCGGTGACGGAAATACTTCCTCCGCTCAGAATCCCGGTTATGTTTATCCTTCCGATGGTTCGTACAACGCTAATTTAGAAGTAACCACGAATCACGGATGTACAGATGATGTATCTCATCCAGTTACCGTTCATCCAAAACCTGATGCATCTTTCACTGGAATAGATTTAACGGGCTGCTCCCCTATCTGTCCACAAATCACCTCTACTTCTACCGTTACCGGGCCTTCAATCATTGACACCTATCAATGGACTTATTCAGATGGAAATACGGCTAATAATGCTTCTATTAATCGTTGTTTTGAGAATTTCACGGGGCAAACAAATTATTATGGAGTGAATCTAATAGTGACTACAGATCATGGCTGCAAAGACACGACTAATGAAGCCGATTATATTCAGGTTTTTCATAATCCGATAGCTGATTTTGATTTTGCGCCACACGATGCGGATATTGTTCATTCGATTGTCGAATTCGACAATTTAAGTTTGTATGCCAATTCCTATTTATGGAATTTCGATTATTTCGAAACATCCACTTCTTACGAGCCTACTATAGAATTCCCTGACACTCCCGGAGATTACATGACACGTTTAATAGCGTATACGGTTGAGGGCTGTGTAGACACAGCGTATGGCGTTGTACCGATTAAGGATGTTTTGATTTATTATGTACCGAATACATTTACTCCTGATAATGATGATTTTAATGAAGTCTTCATGCCCGTCTTTTATTCTGGTTTTGATCCGTATGATTACAACCTCTTAATCTTCAATCGTTGGGGACAAATCGTTTTTGAATCCAATGATCATACAGTTGGCTGGAACGGTACATATAACAATACGTTGGTCCAGGATGGCACGTTTACATGGAAGATTACATTTAAGCGGTCCGATTCAGATAAACACCAGGTGGCAATTGGTCATGTCAATGTGATCAGATAGTGTTAGCTTCAAAATAATACTTTTGTATTATGAGAAGCCTTACAGCAGTATTATTCACAAGCACCGTTTATTTCTGTTTATCACAACAGCCATCGGTTGATCAACTCAAAAGATCAGACGACCGAATACAGCAAACCTTCCGTGCCGACAATCCGAAAGTCACAGCTGTTTCAAAAACACAGTATGTAAACCCTTTTATTGGAACTGGCGCACACGGACATACATTCCCTGGAGCTACCGCTCCTTTTGGAATGGTTCAGCTAAGTCCTGATACACGTCTTGATAATTGGGATGGATGTTCGGGTTACCATTATTCTGACTCCGTTATTTATGGGTTTTCGCATACGCATCTAAGTGGAGTTGGGGTTCCTGACTATTGCGATCTTCTCGTTGTGCCGCAAAGTGGTGAGCCAAAAACGGTCCCAGGATATATCGATGCTAAGAATGGGTACGGTCAAACCTTCTCTCACAAAAATGAACAAGCACGCCCGGGCTTTTATTCGGTTCATCTCAATGAACAAAATATTGATGTGAAATTGACGGTCACCGAACGTGCGGGGCTACATGAGTATAACTTCCTGAATTCAGGAGAAAAGAAATTCATACTAATCGACCTGGATCATCGCGATAAAGTATTGGATGCAGGTTTTGTCATTGATGCTGACAAAAAAAGTGTGACAGGATACAGATTTTCCTCCTCGTGGGCGACGAACCAACGATTCTTTTTCTTTTTACAGTCTGATATTCCTTATTCGAAATCACAACTGATTCTCAAAGACGGACAGCATAAGCTATTACTCACCTTTCCTAATTCGACTAAAAAAGTGCTTTTGAGAGTCGGGATTTCAGCAGTAGATGAGCAAGGCGCAAAAAACAATGTCGATCAGGAAATCCCCGATTTTGATTTTAACCGAGTGCTTGCTGTTACTACGAATAAATGGGAAAAGGAATTGAATAAAATTCAGTTTTCAAGTTCAATACCGGATGTCAATACGAATTTCTACACTGCTCTTTATCATTCATGCATACAACCAAACCTTTTCAGCGATACGGACGGAAGATACCGAGGCTTGGATGATGCTATCCACTCTATTGAGGAAGGATTTGCTCAATACACGGTTTTTTCACTTTGGGACACCTACCGGGGAGCTCATCCACTTTACACATTGATCCAACAAAAAAGAACAACAGCTTTTATTCACACTTTTTTACGTCAATTTGAGCAAAGTGGAAATTTGCCTGTTTGGGAACTTGCAGGAAATGAGACTGGTTGTATGATCGGATACCATAGCACATCTGTGATCACCGATGCTTATGTGAAAGGAATTGGCGGTTACGACGCTCGAAAGGCATTAATGGCAATGATTGAAACAGCTAATAAAAAAGAATTAGGCAAAGAACCCTTTCGTAAAATTGGATTTATCAGTGCAGGAGAAGAACCTGAATCGGTATCTAAAACGCTTGAATATGCTTATGATGATTACTGTATTGGCACGTTAGGAGAAAAGCTGAACGATAGGAAATTCAGTTCCACCTACCTGCAGAGCAGTCTTAACTTTATTCACATGTTTGACCCCAAGACGAAGTTCATGCGTGCAAGAAGAGGCGCTATGTGGTACTCCCCTTTTGATCCAACTGAAGTAAACTTTAATTACACGGAGGCCAATAGCTACCAATATTCGCTTGCCGCACCTCATGCGGTCGATATCCTTTCTGAAATGATGGGAGGAAAAGATTCACTCGAACATTGGCTTGACCGATTATTCACTACCAATTCGAAACTCTCTGGTAGAGATCAGGCTGATATTACGGGGCTAATTGGTCAGTATGCCCATGGGAATGAACCCTCTCATCACATGGCTTATGCATACAATTACACAAATGCCCCTCACAAAACGCAGTTTTATACGGATAAAATCCTACGGGAATTGTACACACCTACACCTGAAGGTCTCGCGGGCAACGAAGACTGTGGACAGATGTCGGCTTGGTACGTGCTGAGTGCGTTGGGAATTTATCAATTATGTCCAGGTAAACCATTTTACGATTTTGGACGCCCATTAATGGATGAAGCAACAATTCAATTTGAAAACGGAAACAAATTTGAATTTAAAGTCATGAATAATACTCCTGATAACAAGTATATTCAATCTATCCAATGCAATGGACAACCATGGAATCAAATGGGAATTAGTCACGAGGAACTGATGAAAGGCGGTCAATTAGTCTTTGAAATGGGTAGCTCTCCGTCAAAAGTTCAATGGAAACATCCGGGATCAGCACTGAAAATGAAGGACCTTGAACGACTTGCTTTCCGCCCCGTTCCTAATATTGTAAATGAAGACCGAATCTTTGATGACAGTGTGGTTGTTCGTTTAGGAGATTTTATCCCTAAATCTAAATGTAAGCCTGAAACCTCTTATAGATTTAAAAACGATCCGGAAAAGATTTACAAATTCAATCAAAACCTTGTATTACATAGTTCGGATACGTTGGAATTTTCAACATACTGTTTGTACATCGATGGGAATGAAGGATTGTTATTGAATGGGAAATGGCTTCCTGCAAATTTCATTCGCAGAGACCCTTCAATTCATTTGTCTTTAAAAAGCGAGTATGCTCATCAATATGCCTCCAATGGTCCCAATTCTCTGATTGATGGGATTCAAGGTGATAACGAGTTTAGAACGGGCGAATACCAGGGATTCTGGGATCAAGACCTGGTAGCAGAAGTGACGTTTGATTCGGCCAGAGTGCTTTCAGAAATTGGAATCAGTTGTTTACAAGATATGAAATCATGGATATTTTTCCCTTCTGAAATTCAGATCGAAGTTTCCTACGATGGAGAACATTATGAGTCTTTCAATAAGATTGTTACCAATGTCAGTTTTGCCTCCAATGCGTATACTCCTGAAATGATTCCAAGCTTTAGCACGTATGTCCCACCCATGAAAAGGGAGTTTTATAGAAAAACCTCGAATGATAAGGGGATTAAAAAAATTCGCATCACAGCTAAGAACTATGGGAAATGCCCGGATTGGCATTTGGGAGCTGGAAGCCATACCTGGCTTTTTGCTGATGAACTTATTTTAAGATAAGAGGTTCGAAATCCTTACGATCGGCACTCAGGGGTACAGAATTTGTTGGTAACTTTAGCCCTCACGTTTTTTAAGTAAAAAGATGAAACAACTAAAAATTTCACTGGTAGCTATATTGGTACTGGTAGGATCGTTTGCCAGAGCAGACGAAGGCATGTGGTTCCTGATGTTCTTAGATCGATTGAATCACAGAGACATGCAGAAGATGGGACTGCAATTAACCGCTGAAGAGATCTATTCGATCAACAATCACTCCTTGAAGGATGCCATTGTTCAGTTTAACGGTGGATGTACAGCCGAAGTCATTTCCAAAGACGGACTCTTACTGACTAATCACCATTGTGGATACGATGCGATTGCTGAACTTTCAACACCGGAACACAACTACCTTAAAAATGGTTATTGGGCGGCGTCACGAAAGGAGGAATTAAAGCCTAAGAGTTTATATGTACGTTTCTTTGTGCGTATGGACGATGTTTCTAAACGTATTTTGAGCAAAGTGAATTCCGGAATGACGGAAGCAGATCGTGAAAAAGCGATCAATGCTGAAATCGCAGTGATTGAAAAAGAGAATAACGAAGGAGGAAAATATACCGTTTCTGTTCGCTCATTCTTCCAGGGAAATGAATTTTACTATTTTGTTTACCAGGATTACAAAGATGTACGTTTGGTAGGAACACCACCAGAAAGCGTCGGAAAATATGGTGGAGACACAGACAATTGGGAGTGGCCAAGACATACAGGTGACTTTTCAATGTTCCGTGTCTATGCAGATGCAAATGGGAATCCTGCCGAATATTCCACAAGCAATGTTCCTTTACATCCAAAATATCATCTCACTGTAAACTTGAAAGGAGTTCAAGAGAATGATTTTGCGATGATCCTAGGTTATCCAGGTCGAACCAACCGATGGATGCCTGCAGGTGGAATTGAGCAAAACGTGAAGTTTGCGTACCCTGCATGGGTAGAAGGTTCCAAAACCGGTATGGATCAAATGAAAAAATACATGGATCAAAGTGAAGCGGTAAATCTGATCTATGCTTCCAAATATGCTGGTGTTGCTAACTACTGGAAAAACCGTCAGGGAATGATCGATGCATTAACGAAGTTCCAAACTGCGAAATCCAAGTCAGAACAAGAAGCAAAGTTTAATAAATGGGCAAACAAAGCGGAGAACAAAGTAAAATATGGCAATGTCGTGGCTACGATCAATAATTATTACAAGCTCACAAATGAAAAATCGCGTCACGATAACTATTTGCAGCAGTTGCTTCGAACGTCAGCCTATGGGACTATTTCCCGGACATTAGGAAAACAACTTTCCGCTTATGCTGCAGCAAACACTGAAGAACGCTCAAAAATGCGTCCGGATCTTGAAGCAGGAATCAAATCCTTCTTTGAGGAATTGTATTTACCTGCAGAAAAGGATATCCTTAAAGCTCAGTTAGCTTTGTATGCGACTAAATCAGTGGGATATGACATTGCACCTAGCGTTAAGAAGATTGGTGGTGATTATGAAAAGTATGTGAATTCACTTTTCACATTGAGTTTATTTGCTTCAGAAGAAAAAATGATGGCATTCCTTGATCTTCCATCTGAAGGAATGATTACAAATGACCCGATCTATGCATTGTCGAATGACTTAATTGCACACTTAGGTAGCAAATCGGATGAAATCGCTAAAGCACAAAATGATTTTCAGGCTTCGTTCCGATTGTTGGTTGAAGGGTTGAGAGAATCCAATTTAGCTCCAATCAAATATCCGGATGCCAACTCTACACTTCGTTTGACTTATGGAAAAGTTCGTTCGCTGCCAGCCGATAAAAGAAACGATGCAAAAGTAAATTTTTACACTACCATGGATGGATTGGTGAAAAAATACAAAGCTGGTGATGATGAGTTTGATCTCCCTGCTCGTATGCTAGAAATGCATAAGAATAAAGATTACGGTCAATATGCCGACAAAAAAGGCTACATGCCAGTTTGCTTCCTTACCGATAATGACATAACGGGTGGTAATTCAGGTTCTCCGGTGCTTAACGGTAAAGGAGAATTGATCGGTTTGGCTTTTGATGGTAACATTGAAGCGATGGCCGGTGATGTGATCTTTGACAACAAATTACAGAGAACGATTAACGTAGATATTCGTTATGTACTTTGGTTGATCGATAAATTCTCAGGTGCCTCGCACATTGTTAACGAGATGGACATCGTTAAATAAATTGATATTCTGACATATGTCAAAAGGCTTCTCTTATGAGAGGCCTTTTTTATTTAATCTAAACGTAGTGTCTTCATAATCTTTAGATAACAAACCAACAGTTATTTTGTATCATCAAACAATGACTTATGGAACTTGTTACATCAATAGAAAACCTGGAAACAGATTTACTTTTTTACCTAGAAATGGGAGATCTGTCAGGTGCTGAAGGAAAAGAACAGGAAGCACTTGAGTTTTACATGAATGGCCTTAAGCGAGCGAAAGAACTGCA
>CAIYQV010000480.1 GCA_903928365.1 uncultured Flavobacteriia bacterium | reverse complement strand
GGTGGACAAGAAGCTGATGAAGAACCCGTTTTCTGTTCCGTGGCGGTACCGTGTCCTGTGGGGGAATGGGATCATCAAGGAACATGACTTGGGAACTTTGAGGAGGATCGCGGTGTATGATAGGTTTGGAAAGAAATAATCGCATTATGAATGACAAAAAAGAAAATACTGCTGAAAATAAAAAAGAAGTGCAATCGTCGGAAGAAGGCAAGATCACGAATTGTCCTGCTTGTGGCGTTGATCTTTGTGGAGACGTGTCGTGCGCATCTATTAATTGTCCTTGCGCCCCGCGGATCACGGTTTAAGCGAAGTTACGAGAGTCGTCATCGTCGTCGATCCTGTCATTGGTCGCCTATTTTGTTAACAATTTTTAAATATGTCAAAAAATAAAAAACTACAGAATATTTAGAGTCATCATGTCGATCTCGTGGCCAACAAACGGTGAATATAACGTCTCTGCTTATCAGATGTCAGCCCTTCCTTTCGTTACTTCTTCCGTGATCAGCGCGGGCGAAGTCCATAGGTACAATTTTCCGTACGTCACTCGTTTCATAGACGTCGTTAATCGAGGTCCTGGGGCTTCCGACGTGATCGCGATCGGCTTCACTGAGAATGGTATTAAGCCGACCGTTGGCAATTGTGTTTCGATCGATCGCTACGCTTCTGTCAATGAAGAGATACGCACAACGGTTCTCTTCGTGTCTTGCTCCGTGGGAACGAATGTCAATTATCAGATCTTTTGCGGTTTGACCGTAATCCCTGCGAAAAACTTCTTGCCACTTTCGGCTTCAAATGGTCATTTCGGCGTCGGCTGAAACTTGATTTCAAGGCTAAAATCACAAAGTGCAAATTTTGGTAAATTGCGATATATTTAAAAAGTCATCTGGAGAAAATTATGAAGATCACAGCAAGTCAACTACGTAAGATTATCAAAGAAGAAGTTAAGCGAGCCAAGCGAGTTAATCTATCGGAAGGCAATCCCGACCTCGCAGGAATCATTGAAATGAATGTTAGCGAAGAGGGACCTGCTATAGAAAATATTGTCTTTAACACTCTCAGAGAGTTGGGAAACCAAACAGAGATGGTGGATGATGTGCTTGCAATGTCTCTGGTCGAGACTATCAATGAAAAACTCATAGGAGTTATTCTAAGCGCATTTCAGGACCACGGAATGTGATTTAATTTCACAATCAATTCACACGGGCCTTCGGGCCCGTTTTATTCCAGGAGAAACACGTGAAGATCACAGTAAACCAACTACGTAGGATTATCAAGGAAGAAGTTCAGAAAACCATGGATGAGATGGGAGCTCCAAGAGCAGAGCCGAGATCAACTTCATTCAAAAAAGATGATGTGATTGTTCTCAAACAAGATCATGATCTCTTAAGAGGAATTTCTGGCAATGACTCGAGTGCAAAATTTTTTCGCGCAGGAACGCGATTTATGGTAACCCATGTTAGTCCAACTGATGAACCTGGCGAGGTTACTTTTGACATTAAACAAATAACCAATGTGGATCCTAAAGTATCTCGCCAGAGAGGTGTTCCAGGAGGCTCTCTTTCAAAAGAAGGCTACTGGATTTTTCCTGAAGAAGAGGAACTTTTTGAGATTGAAACTATTTGATAGATTTTCCGTGATTTCCCACGGGCCTTCGGGCCCGTTTTCATTTCCGTGCAAACCTCCACGGAACCGTGATACCATAGAACCATGCGGGTTGGTGACACCGTTGCCTGGAAGTACCGGGTTGAGATGGGGATGCCGAGTGAGGTAGGTATTTTAGTTTCCAGGATGACCTTGGCACATGATCCGTGGCCATATTGGAGAGTATTATTTGGTGAGCGGGGAGTTCTTCAGTGCCGAGAGAGTGATTTGGTGGAGGTATGAAGCCGGGATCGCTTGTTAGAATCCTGTCCAGATTCGGTGAGCAACCATCGTTATGGGATAATATGAATCGGTTGTATGGGGATAGGGTTTACTTGGTGATTGGATGTGATCCTGAGCGGCCTGATTGG
>CAIYQV010000479.1 GCA_903928365.1 uncultured Flavobacteriia bacterium | reverse complement strand
TGATGATAATTTCGTCCTCTCCTTGCAAAGTCACAGAAAAGAGGGCCGTTCCAATTCCATGAATCGAAAGGTTTCCAGCCACCTGCAACGTTGATTTGAAGGACTTTATTCAGACTGATGTTACAACAGTGGGATGCAGGGGATTGAAATTTTTGGCAAGCAAAAGTATTTCTTCAAAGAGCACCTTCTTTGTTGATTCTGGCGCTGGCCAGTGTCTTACTTCCTGCTCCGCCGCGTTCTTGTTCCTAGAACCCTGTCACATTGAAGTGGTGGGCGTGGCTGGAAACCTTTCGATTCATGGAATTGGAACGGCCCTCTTTTCTGTGACTTTGCAAGGAGAGGACGAAATTATCATCAGGATACACAACTGTTTGTATAGTTTTGGGGAGTTTAATTTGCTGAGTGTGTCTCAAATGCAAACCATTCCACAAAATACCCTGGAATTGTCGATCCGGTCTCCAAATATCCGTTTGTATGCCGGGGAAAATCTTGAAATGGAAATGACCAATCAAAAAGCTTGGAAACGTTTCGTCGACATCCCATTGGTTTTGGATGAAGGCTTGTACGCTTTTTCTGTTGAACCGATTTCAATAGATGACCCGAGGATCCGATTGGATCAAATCTTCGACATTACGCCTCCGGGAAATTACGTGCCTATTTCTCAAAAATCAGTAAGATCACGGGATGACACCAAACCGGAACGGAAAATTTGGACGACTATGGTTGTCCCTACGATTGGATCAGCAGGACGAATTTTTACGTTTGCAGGACCGTTAGATTTTCATTCAGAGCTCCGTTCTTTTAGCGATCAGTTCCTTGCTCCTGCGGCATCTCCAGCATCCAGGAAGCAATTCGACATAACTGATGCCAATGATACGTCTGACTTATCTATCAGATTCCTCGGTGGTGGCACCGATCGGATTCTGCGAACAGTGGGCATCTCGAATGGCCTGACTTCTCCACCGTCCAAGAAACACGCGAGGGTTCCACCATTGAACTTCCCTCAGGGCAACCTGAAGGAATTCAAGACACCTCGTGTGTCCAAGGACATTGTGGGAAGTCTTCATGTTGCAGGAATTGCCGAAGCCCTGTACACCGATACTTTCTATACCGGGGACTTCAAGTATCCTTACGCTCAAGTTTTCGTCGATCGTGCGTCACGCTATGGTGATGTTATTCCTATGCGTTCACGTTCTGAGGTCGGTGCAGCGTTGGTCACTTTTGTCTGCCGCCATTGCACTCCACTGATCCTGATAAGCGATAATATCGCCGAAAATCATGGAGGAGATTTGGTTGAGCAATGCAGGTTGAGGAATATCAAACAGCTGTTTACCTGTCCTTATCATCCACAGATGGATTTCGCGGAAGGCTATATAGGGAGAATAACTACCATGGCTTCCTTTGCGATGGTGTATTCCGGGGCCCCCCTTTTTATGTGGATTTGGGCTGTAAAAACAGCGGTTTTTGTTGATCACATCATGGCCACCTTTTACAGCGTGCAGAAGGTTTGGGCGGCGCCCTATGAACTCATTCATGGGGAGCCGTTCCCTGATGCCTCAATCATCGTGCCCTTTGGATGTGGGGTTTTGGTCTTACTTCCAAAAGCTGACAGGGCCAAATTTAAGTCACGTTGCGCCTTGATGATCTTTGTCCACTATGCAGATTCTCACCCATTGTACACGTTTGCTGTCTACTCTCCTTTGACACGACGAGTCTTGATGAGACAGGATTGCATCTTTTTGCCCAAACTTTTTCCAATGCGGGCTGCTCGAACGTCAGCAGGAATGAACCCCAATGGGGAACCATTGATTCCGTTTCGCTCTCCACTCGGGATCAGGGATGGTTCTGATCCGGAATTTTCATTCGAAAGCTGGACTGATTCGGATGCGCTACC
>CAIYQV010000478.1 GCA_903928365.1 uncultured Flavobacteriia bacterium | reverse complement strand
GAACGAATAATAAATGGGAAGACTGGATTCTTTATATTTTGAAAGGAGTTGAAATAACTGCACACGCGACAATAAACCAGGTTACAGAAATTAATACGCTTTTTGAACAGACCAAGGAAAAGACAAGGAAGGAGTTTCCCAAAATATACAGTAAAGAATTGATCGAATTACTATTTGAGCATCCGTACAGTAAGAATGAATATTTGGAAAATCGATTGTCTATCTCACGTATTACTGCAGCAAAATACCTCAAGGCACTTGAGAATATTGGAATTCTTCAGTCAAAAAAGGTATGGAAGGAAACACTGTATATCAATACAGCACTTTTTGAATTATTAAAGAAGTACTGAAATTAATTAGATATTATGTAACATCCTGAAAAAGGTTGACTGATTAGACCAAAGATACAGAACCCTTTTCATTTACAAGAAGTAATTGAAGTGTGAGGTTGAGTGCGAGAGTGAAGAAAAACTAGAGTGGAGTGAACCGCACTCGCTTTTCACTCTCACTCTGTTTTAGTGGTCCCACCTGGGCTCGAACCAGGGACCCACAGATTATGAGTCTGTTGCTCTAACCGACTGAGCTATAGGACCATGTTGCATTACTGCAACAGTATTTCAATTTTCACCGTCCTATGGCGAAGTTGCCTGTCCGCCGCAGTGAAACGGAGGCGGAAGCTATAGGACCTCCACGCTACAACTGATGCAAGCGGATTGCAAATATACTGATCGGGAGGGAAATGTCAACTTTCTTATTGAATTTTACCTGCAAAAAGCGGCCGAATTCGAAAAACCAACATTGTCAGGATCCCAAAAAGCACGGCTGCGAAAACAAGATGGGAAGTCTGAACGAATCCGGGCATATCGGCGTAGGCAAGTAGCACACCTCCTATCAATTCCAAAGCGAGCATAATGTAAGCGGTTCGGATCATCCAAATCTTCTCTTGTTTTTCATTGCGCCAAACCATGTAGGTCATTAAAATCAATACAAGCCAGGAAAAACTGCGATGGATCAAAAAGGATAACCCCATTTTGTCTGTCCAGTCTTCCCTACCGTAACCTGATTTTGTCAATTCATCCACATACTCTCTCACCTGTGTCCCCAGAATCATTTGATAAAATGTAATGATGAAAACGATGAAAACCAGCATTTTCATTGTTTTATTCAAATTGATCTTTTGATTATGAACAGGACTGATCACATAAAGGATATAAATCTGAAGAGCTATAATTACAAGGGCCAATAACATATGAATCGTAATCGTCCAGGGCACCAAATTGGATGCTACCACAATGGAACCAAACCACGCTTCTATTCCCATCAGAATAAGATTGATAGCAGAAAGCAGAAGAATCCGTTCTTTACGGTATTTCAGAATGATCCAGAACAAACCAATGAGCATTAAATTACCAGCAACGAATCCAAATAGTCGATTGATATATTCTATCCAGGTTTTCCGAGCATTAAATGGTTCCTCCTTTAATAAGGTAGGATCGTTCATGATCGCATCGGAAGTCTTTTTTAAGCCTATGGATGAAAGAAAACGACAGAATTTTTGAATCTTCTTGCTTCGCTTGTCAAGATACGTTTCACGGTAATCTGTAGGTAGCTCCTTCGCTTCGGTAGGCGGTACCCATTGTCCGAAACATCTTGGCCAATCCGG
>CAIYQV010000477.1 GCA_903928365.1 uncultured Flavobacteriia bacterium | reverse complement strand
TCTGGTAATCTTACAGATAAAGGCTATGCGTGGGTAAAATTAAAAGATCCGGCCAATCAATACGACGCCTACAAAATACAGTATAAATTTCCTTCCGATCCTTTTTACACCTCCATCTGGAACCCTTACTATGATGACACTTTCTTCGACGGTTTAACCTTTGACTTTTCCTTTGATGACAAGAATAGTTATGACGATCCATCTGTACCCGATAATTTTAAAGGATACTTCAATGCGGGAGACACCGTGATCATTAAACTATCGAAACTTGATCGCAAAGCATATGACTTTTTCGAAAAGAAATACAATCAGATCTACAGTGGAGGAAACCCTTTCGCTACACCAACAAACATTCCCACGAACATCACCAATGGCGCCCTGGGTGTTTGGGTAGGTTATTCCCCTGCCTACGACACCCTCATCTGCATACCGTGATCCAACGGTTGACAGAAAGCTGACAACCATACGCAACAGAATCAAGATTTTTTTTATTTGAGAGCAAACCTTTTAAGAACTTTGTCGTTTGAAGAAGACACCTTGGTTAACAATGATGCGTAAGCTACGTTTATTTTTTATTTTTTTTACTGTTCTAGCTTTAAATGGCCACACTCAAACCTCTTGTGGGAGCTGTAAGGATGTGATTTTTATTGTAGACAATTCCGGTTCAATCGATGATTGGGAATTTTCTACCATGCAAACTTCTATCGACCAATTATCAAATCAAATTCTTGCTGCCAATCCTACTACGCGAATTGCCGTTGTGCAATACGGGGGAATTGACATTACCCTTTCACCGGGACTGTACGACATCAGTATTCCTTTTTCCAGCAACCCTGCAACGGTCGCTTCCTGGAATCGAGTTTACGGTCCGGTTTCCAGTATTTGGAACGACTACCTCCCTGCTTCGATGGCTTCGATGAGACAAGATGGTATTTGGAATGCAGGGGGTCAACTCGATCTGGTTTCTTCTCCTTGCAATCCGGTTTTCATTGTATTTACCGATGCCTATGGCAACGCAGAAACATGGGGGAGCACCCTATTTAATGCAGGTGGTTTACCCGGATTGGCCGGATATGGTGAATATAATTTCATGAAAACCACCTACAATGCGAATTTCATTGTCTATCACGTTACGGCAGATGACCCGACGGGCGCGCCTCCTGTGGGTGCCGCTATTGCAAGTGTTGGAGGTTCCTATAATGGAGTCATTGACGCAAACCCGGGTGATCCGGAAGGGAGTCAAACCGTTCCAAGAAATTATTACACGGGTTCTTTTCAGTTCAACCAGATTACCGTTGACGACATTTTGTATTCTATGGCGAACACCCAATCCTCGTTCACGTATTCAGATAATTGCACTGGTGATGTTGATTTTCAAAGCACATCTACATCCAGTCAAGCAATTATCAGTTGGCAATGGGATTTTGGAGATGGTTCCCCTACATCTAGCGTAGAGAATCCTTCGCACACATTTGCGGAAGGGCAATATGACGTTACCCTAATCGTAGAGGGAGATCTGGGATGCAAGGATACCATTGTGCAAACTCTTGACATTGTACATATTGTGCCTATTACTGGATCAGACACTACGATCTGTTCAGGTGATCAAATTACCATCGGTTCACAAGCCATCGCCGGACAATCCTATTCCTGGAGCCCGACTACTGGACTCTCCAGTGCAACAGCAGCTCAACCCACAGCCTCACCTATAAATAATACGACCTATTCGCTCGTCATTACTGGTGCTAGTGGATGTGAAACCTCAGCAGAAACAATTTCAATTACAGTTGCTACTTCACCTTCTATCACAATGAATGCGAATCAATCTATTTGTGTTGGGGAAGATATACAGATAGGTCCTGCTCCTGTTTCCACCTTCAACTATTCGTGGTCACCCACAACAAACTTAAGTAATGCGGCCGTTTCACAACCTCAGGCATCACCCTCCAGTACAACCACCTATACGGTAACGGCAACCTCAGCGAATGGGTGTACAGGTACCGCATCCACTACCGTAACTGTTCATGCACTTCCCAATGTAAGTGCCGGCCCGGATCAACAGATCTGTCTTGGAGATACCGTTCTGCTGTCAGGTAGCGGAGCACAAACCTATTCATGGAACAACGGTGTGAGTAATGGCGATGAGTTTGTCCCCAATGTCGGCAACTTAAACTACACCGTTACCGGAACAGATGCTTTCGGATGCACCAACACGGACCAACTCTCAATCAACACCTATAGTCTCCCTTCTGCTGATTTTACAGTTGATAATCAAGTGATGTCAAGTATCGACCCGACCGTAGAATTTACAAATACCAGTAGTAATGCGGTTTCATACCTCTGGGATTTCGGCGATGGAATTGGCACAAGTACGGATATTTCTCCTGAGTATGAGTACGGCG
Source organism: uncultured Flavobacteriia bacterium (assembly GCA_903928365.1). Taxonomy (GTDB): domain Bacteria; phylum Bacteroidota; class Bacteroidia; order Flavobacteriales_D; family Crocinitomicaceae; genus M0103. The sequence goes on along the minus strand of CAIYQV010000477.1, from coordinate 2,535 downwards.
AGGATGAATTTGGTGGAATGCCTGTCATGCTCATTGCTACCTCTGCTGACGGATGCGTTGACACGGCATTTATGTTCCTCATCGTTAATGAAGAAACGATCTTCTACGTTCCGAATGCGTTCACACCGAATGGGGATGAATTCAACAATGATTTCAAACCAGTCATAACGAGCGGTTATGACATTTACAATTACTCTTTTCTGGTATTCGACCGTTGGGGCGAAGTAATCTTTGAATCCAAAGATCCAAGTCAAGGCTGGGATGGAACGTGCAGCGGATCACTTGTACAAAGCGGAACCTATGTCTGGAAGATTTCCCTCAAGGTGAAAAACAATGACGATCGCAAGGCCTATGAAGGTCATGTGACAGTTCTAAGATAGCGCAGGAAACTTTTTAGTAATAAGAATTCTCAATCAGGTAATTCTCAACATAATCCTTCACGCCTTCCTCAAGTGAATAAAAAGGTGTGCTATATCCCTGAGCAATTAATTTGGACATATCTGCTTCGGTGAAATATTGATACTTGTCGCGAATGTCTTCCGGCGTATCGATAAAACTTATTTGTTCCTCTGCGCCAAGACTTTTGAAGGTGTTTTTCGTCAAATCCAGGAAGGTACGCGCTTTTCCTGAACCCAAATTATAAATTCCTGATTCCGGCTTGTTTTCCATCAGGAACAAGATGACGTTCACTACATCTTTCACATAAACGAAATCGCGCAGCTGACCTCCATCCACATAATTTGGATTATGAGATCTAAAAAGCTTCATCCCGCCAGTTGAACGAATCTGATGGTAGGCATGAAAAATCACACTTGCCATTCTACCTTTATGGTATTCATTCGGACCATACACATTGAAAAACTTCAATCCAGCCCAGAAAGGTGGTTCACTTTCTTGATCAAGCACCCATTTATCAAAATCATTCTTGGAATCTCCGTAAGGATTTAAAGGCTTCAGTTGAGCAATCGCGCTATGATCATCTTTGTAGCCAAATTCACCTAAACCATATGTAGCAGCAGAACTTGCATATACTAATGGAATATTAAATCGAACACACACTTCCCAAACCGATTTGGAATAATTGAGATTAAGTTCATCAAATACCACAACACTGAATTCAGTCGTATCTGTGCGAGCACCTATGTGAAATATAAACTCTACCTCTGTCCCAAAATCTTCCAGCCATTTGATAAAATCCATTCGCCCAACCTTAGCAAGCATCGTTTTACCATCGAGGTTGGCTTCTTTTTCCGTTTTGGAAAAATCATCTACAACAACAATATCTGTATAACCAGCATGATTCAATCTGCTAACCAGACAACTCCCAATGAAACCGGCTGCACCTGTAACGACGATCATTCTTTCAAAATTTGAAGGTTTGAGAATTTAAGGATTCGAGACGATTTTCTCTCCTAATTCAGTTTGTATGCATTAAAACAATCCGTTGATCTCTGCGTCAATAGCACTAATGATCTTTCCAAGATCTTCCTGACTTTCCGGGAAACGATTATTATCCACATCCACGATAAGTAATTTCCCTTTATCGTACGTTGAAATCCAAGCTTCGTAACGCTCATTCAAACGCTTCAAGTAATCCAAACGGATACTTTCTTCGTATTCTCTTCCACGCTGCTGGATCTGATTCACTAAAGTTGGTACGCTCGCTCTCAAATAGATCAAAAGGTCGGGCGAAGAAACAAAAGAATCCATCAGATTGAACAGGGAAAAATAGTTCTCGAAATCGCGGGTGGTCATCAAGCCCATCGAATGAAGATTTGGCGCAAAAATGAACGCATCTTCATAGATCGTACGGTCCTGTATTACATTCTTTTCTGTTTCCTTGATCTCCTGGATTTGGGTAAATCTGCTGTTCAGATAATAGATTTGCAAATTGAACGACCAGCGTTGCATATCCTCGTAGAAATCATTCAGGTATGGGTTCTGCTCCACATCTTCAAAATGCGTTTCCCATCCGTAATGTTTTGCCAACATCTTTGTTAGCGTGGTCTTTCCAGAGCCGATATTTCCAGCGACAGCGATATGCATAAATCAAGGATTTTAGACCGCCTAAATTACAATAATTGACAGAACTAGCGAGCGTTTTTGAAGGCGTATTTCAAAATTTTATCAGCAGTTCGGAAATAGTAGATGTCACCTACTTTTTTAAACTCTAGAAATCCGTCTTTAGGCAATGCTACAATGGTTGTATATCCTTCATAATCACTAGCATATAGACGGTTATCAGACAACCAAAAAAATTTATTTTCCGAAGGAAATAGATGCGATTGACTTGCCATCGATCCTTCTGCTGAGCCAATAGCGTTTACAAGGGTCCCATACATATCAAACTCATAAAATGAGTAGTCATCGGTAAGTAAGAAAAGATGTCCATTGGATTCAATCATCGAAGTGATCCCGGACGCATTAAGAACCCCTTTCAAATTTCGGACTTCCTGAAACTGCATTTTGCCCGCCAGATCAAGTAAAAGCAAGCGGGAGTTCAATTGATCCAGGACCCATATTTTCTCAGGTTGA
>CAIYQV010000476.1 GCA_903928365.1 uncultured Flavobacteriia bacterium | reverse complement strand
AAGTAATTGGTACAGATCTTCATCGTAGTAATTCAGTTTTCCGCGTTTCAATCCCGCAGGAAAATCATTTTCATCTTCTACCGTGTCAAATCCATGATCCACAAAGTAGCCTCCAATATTGCCATATTTCAAATCTCCAGAGAAAAAGTAATGTGAAGTATATCCCATTTGTTTCAGATCCTGATTAAAGGACGGTATCTTTCGATGTTTATCAGGCTGCATGCTTACCGATACTTCCGGCAAGGCAGGGTAACCACTGAAAATGCTCGAATTCCCCACTTCGGATGTCCCGCCGGTTGCATAAATATTCGTGAAGAGCATACCTTCTCGGGACAATTTATCAAAATAAGGGGTTGCGCCCTTTTTTCCGGTGATCGAGGAGATCGCATTGGCCGTCCAGCTTTCCATCACTAAAAAAACAAAATTCGGTTTCTCCTCAGAAAAAATGTACTGATCGTGGTTCGTGTCGTAATGAAAAAAATCACTCAAGATCTTTTTGGAGCTGCCATCAGCTATTCTCGGAAATTCAGCTCCGGTGGCACTTCTATTATAGAGCATCCAGCTTTTTCCAAAAAAATAGGTGGAATTCACTGACAAATCGTTCACCGCATATTCCTTACTGAAATAGGCTGCATCAATATTAATGGGGATGGGCTGAGTGCCACCTCGGGCTAACAATAAAAATCCCGGCACAAAAACGATCAGCAACACAGTCGAACTAAGTATGCGATGAAAAAGCACCGATTCTCCCGACTCTTCTTGGTGCGTCGGAAAAAAGCGACGCATTAATTTCCACACAATGATCAATTGAAGTGTTGCATAAATGAAGTATCCAATGGTCATCGAATAATCCGCCGTTCGCACTACCTCATCCGGATTTAACAAATGTGTAAATACCCTGGTGGTTAATTTGTGATTCCATTCTGGATACGCATTGATCTCTCCGGCGGAAATCAGAACAATTAAAAGTGCTTCAAGAAAGATAATCGCTTTTACCAGGTATGCCGTTACTCTTGAACGAATGACGTGATGCACCAGAATAAAAAGAAGAGGCACCAACGAAAAAATGGCAGCCGTAGCAAGATCGAGTCGCAGCGAATGCCAAAAAGCTCCCAACCATTCCATGAATGGAATTCCGGAAAATTTATCTCTATTGTGAATTACAAAAAATACCCTGCCTGCATCAAAAAGAAGGATCCAAAAGAGTACTAATGCACCAATGCGTTTGGCAGTCGCCTTGACATGTATCATTCCTGCAAAGATACATGCTTCCATTCACATGCACGGAACCTTGCGGGCACATGATCAAAATCGTACCTCATCTGCCAAAATCTGCTTAATATTGTTGACCTATGAAACGTATTTGTATTATTGGAGGTGGTTTCAGCGGCGGCATGACAGCGGTCCAATTGATCCGACAATCAAGCGAGCCCATAGAGATCCATATCGTGGATCCTTCTGATAAGCCTTTGAAAGGCGCGGCTTACGCTTCCTACTCCAATAAACATCTGCTGAATGTCATCACCTCCAAAATGAGCGCCTTTCAAGAAGATCCGGATCATTTCCTGAATTGGGTGATGCAACAGAAAGCGTACCGATCAAAAGACCGCCAACTCGTAGCAGGTGCCTTTTTACCCCGTAACGTTTATGGTCAATACCTGTCGGATGTGTGGAAGGAAGCCATGATTGATTGCCAAAAGAACGGGGTTAACGTATACTGGCATAAAGGGCTGGTTACCAAGCTTGAGAGAACCGAAACAGGTTTTTCAGTAATTCTATCCGATGGACAAAAGATCCATACTGCTTCTTGCGTGATTGCCACCGGAAATCTTCCCCCACGGAATCCTGCACTTCCAAAAACGGATCCACTCGTTAAGCCTTATTATTTCCAGAATCCATGGAAAGCGGATGCCGTAAGTGAGGTAACTCCTGCATTGCCTGTTTTGATCATTGGAAATGGTCTGACCATGGTCGATACAGTGATCGGTTTGCGCGAAAAAGGGTTCAAAGGAGAGATCTATGCCGTATCACCGCATGGATTCAATATTCTACCCCACCGACACAACGGAATGCGCTACGATGCGATCGATCAAGAACTGCAGGGATACAAATCACTCAGCGAACTGGTAGCGATCGTCAATAAACATGTGAAAGCAGTAAGAGAATTTGGCATTTCAGCCGAACCGGTCGTTGACGCTATCAGGCCTCATTTCAGGAGGCTTTGGCAACAGCTTAACGGTGAAGAAAAAGCCATTTTCATGTCCCGGTTACGTCATCTTTGGGGTGTGGCCAGACACCGGATTCCTTTGCATATTCATGATAAGATCCAGCAACAGCGACTGGAAGGCAAACTGAATGTGTGTTCCGGAAACATCAAGGAGATGAAAATTTCCGACAAGGGACTCGTTGTGACATATTTCGACAAGAAAGAAAACCTGTATAAAACACTATTGGTTTCACGGGCCATCAACTGCACGGGACCAGAAACGGATCTTTCCAAAGCTCAGGGACATTTTTTAAACCTCTGTTTTGAAAAAGGAATGTTAACGCAAGATCCTCTCAAACTGGGTATCGTCGCAGACATCCAATCATTTGAAGTGCTGGATGCAAAAGGGAGGAAACAACCCGATCTTTTTACCTTGGGATCCTTGTTGAAAGGTGAACTTTGGGAAAGCACTGCGGTAAATGAACTGCGGCAACAAGCTGCGGCGCTGGCAAAACAGCTACTTGAGCGACCTTAACTTATTCCTCTAAAAGCAATCGTGCGTCAGCAATCAGACGATCCACATCAGAAGGAGCGGTACCATCGTAATATCCACGAATGCGGCGTTGTCTATCCACCAGAACAAAATTATTCGTGTGAATGAAATCTGACCCCACATCTCCCTGATTGACTGCTTCTGCCGGTTTGAGCACAAAAAAAGACTTTCGCGCCAATTCGTACAATTTTGCTTTAGCTCCGGTCAAAAAATGCCATTGTTCACTATTTGCCTTATGCATCATCGCGTAATTCTTGAGTTGAAAAGGCCTGTCATTGTCAGGATCAACGGTAAAACTCAAGATCTCAAAGTCTTTCTCTTTGGCCAAAGCTTCCTGAACCCGACACATCTGACCATTCATTTTGGGACAGATGGTTTTGCAGGTGGTGAAAAAGTACTCCGCCACATAGACTTTACCGGAAACCTGCGCATCGGTAAATTGAACGCTGTCCTGATCCAGAAAAGCGAAATGACCAATCTTGTGTCCATAACCCAACCTTACGAGTTCCGGATCTACCATTTCCTCATTGACATCCACAGGGTTGATCACTGGAAGTTCCTTTTTATGCTCAGGAAGACTATTCCAATAGATCAAAGAGATACATACAGCGGAAAACAGTGCTAAAAAGAGCAGACGTTTCATGACTATCCTTTTACGTTGTCAATGATCTGACCTATGTAATTAAGAATTTTCTCTTTTCCAAAAGCCGACTCACTGGAAGTCGTAAATACCGGAGGCAAGGCTTCCCAATATTTCAACATTTCCTTTTTGTATTTCACCAGGTTCTTTTGAAGTGCAGAAGAAGAAAGTTTATCGATTTTAGTAAACACCATGGCAAAAGGCAATTCCTTTTCACCACACCAGTTCATGAATTCGATATCGATCTTCTGCGGCTCCAGGCGTGAATCAAGCAATACGAACACATTCAGCAACTGCTCTCTTTTCGTCAGATAATCCGCGATGAATCGCTCCCATTTTTCGCGTTGTACTTTAGAAGCTTTCGCGTAACCATACCCCGGGAGATCCACCAAAAACCAGTCTTCATTGATCAGAAAATGATTGATTAGCTGCGTTTTACCTGGTCTACCTGATGTTTTGGCCAGGTTTTTATTTCCCGTAATCATGTTGATCAACGATGATTTCCCCACATTGGATCGTCCGATAAAAGCGAATTCAGCACGTTCGTCTGTGGGACACAACTTATAATCCGTATTCGATACCACAAAGGTAGCCTTGGTAATTTTCATAGGATAACAAAGGTAGGCAGTTCAGATGATAATCCGCGAATTCCGGAAAGGATAATAGGTAAATGAACTATTAACACTTTTTTGTGTTTTACAGACATAAAATCATCTAAATTTGATTTTCCAATTTAAACGTATGCGTTCAATATTGTATGTTTCTGCTTTGACCACGTTGTTGTTTTCCTGCAGCAGTGAACCTGAAGTCGTTCATTTAAGAACCGTAAAAGGCCAGAAGAAAGAAACCGTAAAGGTGAACGCGAACCGCATGCTGACGGTGGAAATCGGAGGCATGTCCTGTGAAATGGCTTGCGGCGGAAGCATCCGTACGAATCTAAAAGAAACTGGAGCTGTCGATCGCGTACAATTTGATTTTGAAGACGGACGTGAAATTCAGACGGCTTTTATCTCATACGACGGCAAAAAGATCTCGGATGACGAAATGTTGAAACTCATTCAAACCATCAACGAGAAACAATTCACCACTCACAAGCACTCTTCTGAAGCTTTAACTGCCTCTGAAGAAGCCAACAGTTCCGATAAGGGTGGTTCGAATGAAACCTCCAAGGTGGATGTGTCCGAAGTGGCACCTTCCATCGAACTCCCTAACTTGTTCGATCTGCTGAAGAATCTGGTCCAATAGGTCACGAATATTGAACCGATCAGAGTTGTCAATTGATAATTGACAATTGTTAAATCTATGCGCTTCGAAGGATTTGCTATCCTTGGAAATCTTAGGCGTCTAATTTCTTAGGTAATAACAAACCATTCATTAGCCGCAGAATAACATATCCTGCAGAGTGGTGACCATTTATTGATTTACCTTTTCGGCGACAAATTCTTTTAACTGTGGAATTTTATTCGTGATGATATCCCAAACTTCTTCTACATCTATTCCAAAATAATCATGAGCGATGAGGTTGCGGAATCCTCTTATTTTATGCCATTCCATCTGGGCATTTACCTCAATAAATCCTGAATCTAGGCGCAGTACCGACTCCCCAATAATCACAAAATTCATTAAGCAAGCATCGAAGGTCTCTTCATCATTCTTCAGATCCTACCAGGAAGTAAGATCAGAAGAGAATCGCTGAATCTTTTCAATAGAATCAAGCATCGTAAGTAGAGCCAATTTGTTGGAATCATGCATAAATGGCATCCTTTAAAATGTACTCTTTGGCAAAGGGCTTGATGTGTTTTGAATTGCAAACGTCCACTTCACGATTGAACTTATTCTTCAAAAATTCACGCAGTTCCCACTTTAAATCGTAGACATTTGTGACATTATTTTCCAGCTCGATCAACACATCAATATCACTATCAGGACCTTGCTCATTTCGGGCAAATGAACCAAAAATGCCAATTTTCGAAACATGAAACTCCTTGCTGAAAAAGGATTTATTCTCGCTTAAGATCTGTAATATATGCTCTTTCGTCAACATTGTTTAGTAAAGGTAATGAATTTCATGCAAAGATTTTACGAATCAATTTTTTGATCTCTTCAAACAAATATCAATGACAACATGCTTGGCTGCAACGTCTAATTTCTCCTTCGAAATCATTGGAATCTTGTGCAAGCATTAGGTAATACCCAACCGTTAATTAGCCGTAGGGTAACATATCTAGCGGAGCGGGAATAAATTGTTCTATCGCCTTTTCAAATGATAATTTTCACTAACTTAAAGTAAACTATGAAAAATGAAATCATAATTTACCGGCCAAATGAGGCAGCTGAACACATAGAAGTTCGCCTTGAAAATGAAACTGTCTGGTTAAATCAAGCACAAATGGCAATGCTTTTT
>CAIYQV010000475.1 GCA_903928365.1 uncultured Flavobacteriia bacterium | reverse complement strand
CTAGCTCCATACAAAGCGGCAGTTTTACCATTGGTGAAAAAAGATGGACTTCCAGAAAAAGCGCGTGAAATCATGAAGCAGCTTCAGTTTGACTACTCCATCCAATACGATGAAAAAGATTCCATCGGAAAACGTTACCGCAGACAAGATGCGATTGGAACACCGTTCTCTATTACCATCGATCACCAGACCTTGACAGATAATATGGTCACTGTTCGAGATCGCGACACCATGGAACAAATTCGAATTGGGATTTCAGATTTAGAAGGACTTTTAGCAGAAAAAGCGAGTTGGAAAAGTGTGCTAAGCACTTTATAGAAATATAGTGAGAATCGGACTTTTTTTACTGCTGCTTTTCATTCTTCCACAAAAAGGACAAGTGCAAATACTGCTCAATCAAGAAGGTGAAGCCTTTACTGACGTTCCTTTTTTCAATCCTGATTTGATTCGTGCAAATCACATTAAATCCATGGAAGGAAACTACTCCACAAAAAAACCAGGAGAAGTCATTCGTGAAACGACCGATTGGTTTCGATACCGCTTCGACGAAAATGGACGACTCATCGAAAGCCTCGATATTCGGACAGTGAACCACAAAAAAGACAGCACCCTGAATCAATATCAGTACAATACACGAAATCAACTCGTTGCGCATCGAAAAACAGAAAACGGCGGATTTACCACCATAAAACAAACATATGACTCCCTAAATCGAGTGGAATCTGAAGGGACTTATCGGGAACTTTATCGTTATCAAAAAGATCAAGTGCTGCAGTCAAATCTCGTGAATACGGAATATTTTCAATACATCCTACGTCCAAACGAAAACGAAAAAGTGCGTTTTAACTCCTATAAACTTCCATACCTCAACGAGGTGAGGCATTACAATAGCGATGGTTACCTGACGGAAGAAAAAAGCAATTACCGCATGAGCTCCATTGAGCACTCCACGAAATATGCCTACAATGATCGAGGACTCTTGGAATCCAAATCCCATTACAATGAAAAAGATGCATTAGCGGATGAAGAATGGAAATACCGTTATGACCTTTTTGGAAATTTAATCGAAGTACACTATTTCAGGTATGGTCAACTTCAAAAAGACCTTCAAATCGTTTTCGATACAAAAACACAACTTCTTGGTTCAACCATTCAACGCGATGTTGCCACAAATTTTCTGCTCATCCTTCGTTTTACCAAATTCACCTATTACCCATAAAACCCGCATTTCTTAAATCTCAACGCTAGCATTTTTTTTCTCCTTGATTTTTTCGGAAATTTGGCATGAAAATAGGTAGGACACCTTAAAAAGACTGATTATGAAAAAATGTTACATTCTTAGCATTCTCTTACTAAGTTTCACTTTTGCAAACGCACAACGAATCAACTATGATATTAATTCCAAGTGGTTTTTTGGATTAAATGCAGGTGTAACTTGGAATACGAACGATGTAAAAAATGTCAATAGCTCAGGTTATGGACTTATTCTAGGTCGCTCATACAATTACGATTATGGGAAAAAAATCAGTTTTGATATACGCGGACGTTACCTAGCAGGGACTTGGGTTGGACAAGATACTACGGCTTTTTCCTTGGTAAATTATCAAGGCGGGCCTTTGGATAGTTACAACGTTGACAGTAATTCAATCTATGTGAATAATTTTCAAACAGATGTTCGACGTTTAAGCTTAGAATTGGTTTTGCACCTCAATCGAATACATGAAAGAACTGGATTTGACCCCTATGTTTTTGGTGGGATTGGTTTAACTTGGACACAAACCTTTGGCGATCTGATACAATCTGCTGATTCAACGTCCATTTACGACTACTCTTCATTGCAACAAGCTGGTCCAATTGGGCCACAATTATCAACCACACTCGATGGACTATATGAAACAAGATTAGATGGTGGGTCAAACAACGAATACTTAGTAAAATGGATGCAGAGTTTAGGATTTGGACTTGGTTACCAACTTGGTAAAAGAACGAGTCTTGGGATTGAACACAAAACAACATTTACAAGAGGAGATTCCTTTGATGGGTACATTTCTGCTACACCTCGATTGAAAAATGATTGGTACCATTACACTTCCGCTTACCTACGAATTAACTTTAAATCTCGTGGTGGAAATACCTCTGAGAACAACTCGAGCAATGTGAACAATTACACCTCGACAACGAATTGTCCGAAACCAGTTATTACATTGGTTTCAGGCAATAAT
>CAIYQV010000474.1 GCA_903928365.1 uncultured Flavobacteriia bacterium | reverse complement strand
AACTATCAGAATTACCTTTTGCATCATGGTTTATTAAACGCAAATTGAAGTTACAATAAATTACTGATGTAAGTTTGATTGAAAATAACTTTGGAAGTTGAATTTAAAAATTGTAACTTTCCATAATTGAATGTAGCTATGGCATTGAAAGACTTAAAGCCACAACTACTGCTGCTGCCGAAAAAAAACTTTTTGGTTGTTACCACTCTATCCATTTTCGCATTCGTGCGAAAATCCATTGAATGAAAATTCAAGGAATCAAAGTAAAATCTACTCATGTTTGACTACGTAGTTCTGCTTAAATCCATTAATTTCTTTTATTACCCTTTAGAAGTCATATGAGATAGTCAGACCTTCGTTGAAGAATAATTTTAATCAACATGGAACCTCAAGAAAAAATAAGGACGACTGGTAAGCTTAGCACCGGTGCCTTTTTGTTCATGTTCACTTTCTTTTTTACATTAAATGGTATTTCTCAAATATTCAATGCTTCGTATAGTCAAATTAGCATGGGCGGTACAGGAGTTACGATTACAGCAAAAGTTGGATCTGGAATAGCCGTAAATGATATTGTATTATATGAAAATATCATTACCATTTCAGGCCAACAAATTGACGCAATAGTGCGAACGCAAGAACTAAGTAATGTTTCAACATTTACAACGTATGATTATACGGGAACGACCAATGCGGCAAATAATCTTCCAAGTTTTTTCTCCCCTCAGTTTTCTTTCAGTTCAGGAGGTGGATATGCCGTTTTCAAAATTCAATTTATTCTCGGGGGCTCCTATAATAATTCCACGAATACTGGGACATCGGTGACCTTGCAGAATATTCGATTAAACACCTATGATTTAGATGGTAATGGCAGTGCAGGAACCAATCAATATGCTGAATTTGGAGGGTTTTCGAGCTATGAATTGGGAAGTCCCACAAATTTATCCATGACATACAACTCTGCGTTGGGTTTAACGAAGTTCAGAACCTCTCTTTCTACGAATACTGCTGATGTCACAGATGTTAAAAATAGAGTTCGAGTGACATATGATTATTTATCAGAATTTGTGACAAAATTAGGGTCAGGAGGTAGTGGGGCAGCTTATTTTTTCCTTGACTTTTCTGCAGGTTCAACCTTTACAACAGCCGTTTCTTATACCGCGCCGGTATTAGATCTGAATACGGTTACTTCAGGTTTGGATAATTCAGCAGTCATAATTGCACCAAGTTCGGCATTCTTCACATACGGAGGAGCCAATATTACTTATAGTGGTCCAACCTTAGATAATTTGAAACTGTCATTTACATCAAGTCAGATATATGATGGAGCAAATGAATTACTGGTCTTTAATGGAGCTAGCAGTGGTGGTCCTATTCCTTTAAATTTTTCGAACGGACAAGTTTTTAGTAACATCCAAATAGGTGGGGTTACATATGCAGTTACAGCAACAGTTAGTGGAGGAGTGTCTACTTTAACTTTTGTGAAAAGTGATGGATCAGGAATGACTTTGGCGCAAGATGAAGCACTTCTGGATGCATTTGTTTATTCAAATACGTCCTCTAATGCAACCGTAGCTACACGCGTATTTTCAGTAACAACGCTTGCTGGTTCTTTTGAAACAGCAGCTGCAAAATTCTACTTAACGATTTCATCGTCGCTTCCAACAGAAATGATATCATTTAATGCCGACTGTAATGAAGAAGAGGTTCAATTAGAATGGACGATGGCAAGTGAGAATAGCATTTTTTCATATACAATTGAAAAAAGTTTGGATGGATTGGAATGGTCAATCGCTGATGTTATTGAAGACATAGGTACGAGTACTGAAATGCGAACGTATCACGCAATGGATGAACTTTCCAATCAAGGATCTTCGACGTATTACCGCCTCGTGCAAGAAGATCTGGACGGAAATAAAAAAACATACAACCCGATTAGTGTCAATTGCAATGCAAAAAACGTTGATGTTAACGTTTATCCAAATCCAATTCAGGGGGATTTTTACATTCAATTATACACCGGAGATGCTCAATTGACTACTTTTCATTTATTCGATGCAATGGGTATGGAGAAAATGTCTTGGCAACAACAGATTGAAAAAGGTGAGAATCTCATATTTGTTAACGGCAATGATTTAATCAATGGACTTTATTATTTGCGCGTAGACGATTTTTCCTCACCAAAGCCACTCATGGTTGCCAGGTAATGCTTGGTTATTCAGCGCTCAGTATTAAAAACATGACGATAAGTATCAAAAGGAAGAGCAGATAAAGCTTAGGGTCTCGATAAATAGGTCGCTTTCCACGCTTCGTAAGCAATGTATAATCCTTATAGATTTGAGAAAAATCCTTGTAGCGATCTATTTGAACCTTTGTGGGCTCAATTTTTTTATTGGTTCTATTGACGGAGAATTTTCTCATTTTTTTTCACTCCATTTCTTATTTAATTTTTCAAGAATGCGATAAACACGCATTTTTGCATTTGCTTCGGTGATATTATATATGTCCGCAATCTCCTTGAAACTCATTTCTTGAAAAAAACGCAATTCAACCAAGTCGAGTTGCTCTTGTTCAAGTTCATTTAACAACTGCACCAATTGTTCCTGATCATCCACAGACATATATCCAGTGATCTGTGCTTCATCAAACAACCCATTTAGTTTGCGTTCTTCAATTTCAACTGAATAAGCATTTTTCTGTTTTCTGAAGAACATATTCACTTCATTTTGGGCAATGCGAAATAACCAAGAAGTGAAAGAAAGTCCGCGGTCTTCGTATTTCTGAATATTCGCCATTGCTTTTATAAACGTTTGCTGGCAGATATCGCCTGCATCATCTACATTTCCGCCAAGACGCTTATAAATAAAGCGGAAAATAACATCGAAGTACTTTTGGTATAATTGTCCGAAATAGTTCGCATCTTCTTTGGCAAGTGCGATGATTTCGCTCTCACTCAATTCTGCTGTATTTTTCTTCTTTCGAAACAATTTTTATTCTGAAAATGCACAATAAACAAAAAGTAACATCAAGGCGTCGATAAGGATACCGGTAAAATTTTTCCATTGATCCAGCGATGTCCATTCAATGCAAAATCTGCAATGAACTCTGCCATTTCAGAAGCGCTTAATGGAGCTTGATATCCTGGGAAGGCGGCTTCGAGCATTTCAGTTTGAGCGGCACCCAAACACAAACAATTCATTTTGATCTGGGTATCCTTGTATTCTTCTACAAAGAGTTCGGTAAAAGAACAAAGCGCTGCTTTTGAAGTAGAGTAAGCCGCCAGCCCTGGGAATTTAACAGAGCCCTGAAAACCACCCATTGAACTGATGTTTACGATATGTGCCCCCTTCGAAGGGAGATAGGGAAGTGCAGCCTGAACTGTTTCCATTACTCCAATCACATTGACTTGATAGGATGCCGAAATGTCTTCGTGATTCAATTGATTAAACGGCTTATTTACAAGTAAACCAGCATTATTGATCAAGATATCGATATCTCCGAATCGCGAGAAGATTTCTGTAGCTTGTTGACGAACATCAGCGGTGAGATCGAGTTGTTCTACCGTTACTCGGTCAAGCTTTTTAAATCTGCGCTCCAGTTCGTTCAGGTTACGAGATACAGCGAGTATTTCATTCATTGGATCTTTGTGCAGCAGTTCAACTAAGGCTGCCCCAATGCCGCGACTCGCTCCAACGATTACGATCTTACGATTAGTCATCGTAACTGAAGATCAGTTCTTCACTGGTAGGATGTGCCTGACAAGTAAGGATATACCCTTGCGCTACTTCTTCGTCTGTCAGTGCATAATTCACTTTCATCATCGCACTTCCTTTAAGCACCTTCGCACGGCATGAACAACACACTCCCCCTTTACAAGAATAAGGAGCGTCCAAGCCCGCCTTATCAGCTGCCTCAAGTAAGGTTGCACCTTTGGCATCCAAGTCGAAAGAAATTTTTTCACCATCCAAAATCGCCTGTACTTTGCTCATTCCTTCGAATCCGGCAACAGTTTGCGTGGAAGTACTTTCCATCTGAACAGGAGTCGTAAACAATTCAAAATGGATCTTCTCGCTGCGCACTCCAAAAAACTCCAATGCCGACCGCACATCCATGATCATTTCTTCAGGGCCACACATGTAAAAAGCATCTGCCTTTAATAGATCAAGATCCTCTTTGATCAATGCTGTGAAGTTGTCCTTGTTCATTCTTCCGGAACGATAGCCGTCCTTCACTTCACCACTCAAAAACTGGATCAGTTGAATGTTCTTAAGAGCATGGATTTCATCACGAAACATGATCGCAGATTCGCTGCGGTTTCCGTAGATCAATCGTACTTTTTTTGCACTGTCATTCGTCTTTTTCGCCATGGAAAGCACAGGTGTGATCCCGCTTCCCGCTGCGATAAGCACGATGTTTTCGGCTTTTTCATCCAAAAGGAAATTCCCACGAGGTTCAGAAACCACCAGTGATTCTCCCTCTTTGACAGATCCATTCAGCCATTTAGAAACAGTACCATTTTCCAATGCTTTCACGCCAATGGAAAGACCTTCAGAGGTGCTGCTGCAAATGGAGTAGGAACGGTGTTCTTCTTTTCCATTGATTGAAACAATAAGGTCCAGATATTGCCCCGGTTGGAAGTTATATGCTTTGCTTAATTCTTGCGGAACATCAAAAGTGATCTTCACGGACTCCTTCGTTAATGAATGAATCGCTTTCACATTCAATTCATGAAATCCTTTGCGAAGGTTTTTCTTTTCCTCCTTTTTTCCAAATAATCCAAAAAGTGCCATAATATTACTCGTCAAATGAAACGATCAGACGCTCACTTGTGGGGTGAGCCTGACACGTTAATATATATCCTGCTTCTACTTCGTCTTTTTCAAGCGCATAATTCACATCCATCCGCGCAGTACCTTCAATAATCCTCGCTTTACAGGTACAGCAAACACCACCTTTACAAGCAAAAGGCAGATCTGCTCCTGCTTTTTGTGCTGCATCGAGAATGGTTTCACCTGAAGAATCAAGTGCCAGATCCAATTGGTCTCCATCAAGAATGACTGAAACGTTCGATGCGATGTTGGGCCCGCTTGCAACCGTTTCCTTCTTGTCTAATTTTTTACCCGGTGAGGTGAATAATTCAAAATGAACGCGCGAGGCATCTACGCCATGTTCAATCATACTGTCTTTGACACCCAGTATCATCTCTTCAGGACCACAAACATACACGGCATCAATTTCTTCCCCCTTGAGAAAAGCATTGAATAAACGGTCTGCTTTGTCCTTATCAATCCTTCCTTTCTGGATATCATTACCCAGGCTCTCCCGAGAAAGAACATGAACAATCCTAAGTCGCTCCATATAGGTGTTCTTCAATGCCTCAAGTTCCTCACGGAAGATGATGCTTGTAAAGTTCTTATTCCCGTAAAACAAGGTAACAGTAGAATCTGTTTCCAATTTCAATGCTGTTTTTGCAATTGAAAAAATAGGTGTGATCCCACTTCCTGCAGCGAAAAGAGCATAATTCCGTCCTTTTCCTGAGTCCGGTTTAAGTGCGAAATTTCCGGTTGGTGTCATTACTTCCAGAGGTTCGCCTGACTTCAGCTCCTCATTTGCGAAAGTTGAAAATAACCCATTATCTACTTTTTTCACTGCGACACGCCACTCGTTCTCGTGCGGTGCGGAGCAGAGGGAATAAGATCTTCTCACGTCCTCACCATTGATCTTTGCTCGCAAGGTAAGATACTGCCCGGATAAATAGGTGTAATCCGGAGTCAGAGCTGCAGGCACCTCAAAAGCGATGGAAACTGTATCCTCAGTCTCACGTCTGACTTCAAGAATGTTTAACGCATGGAACTTGGGGGTCATTTCTAACAGATTTGGCGCAAAAATAGGCATAAGTTCCCGAAGAAAAAACTGACCTCGGTCAATGTTGCTGCAACATGCTATTCGTTGGATTACAGTACAGACTTGTTGGCTGAAAAAGCTTGCATCTACCCAGAACCGGAATGTACATTCGAACTATAAATCAGTAAAGATCTGAAATCATGAAAAAGAATAAATCAACGTTACTAAAAGTGTCCGTGTTTGCAGCAGTTACCTTCGTTGCCACACTTGGAATTCTCATTTCCTGCGAGAAACAGGAAATACTGCCAACTTCAGAAATGCAATCGAGATCGGCTGCAACTCCACCGGAAATATTGCAGGATTTTCCGACAATCGAGATTTGCGGTACCGTGATGAGCAAAAAACTGCTTATTTTCCAGAAGAAAATTGTAGGGTCAGCCTTTGTTTTCAATGACCGAAAATACCTTTATGTGCATGCGATTGCCAATGAGGCTTACAAATTTCATAATGCGTACCTCTACGCGGGCATGAAGGATGAGGTGCCTATGACCTCAGGGAATGATCCGGATTTCAAGGCTTTTGAGCATAAGATCGAGAATGCGGGATTTTCGACATTCAGAACGTTTAAGATTCGATTGGATCGTTTGAATGGATCAATGGCTATCGGATTAATGCTTGAATTGAAGCCTCAGGCGGGATCAGAAGAAGGCTTGATCGAACTGCGCTCTTGGGCACAAGGTTATTCCATCGGAGTTCATGAAGGACAAAAGGGAATGTTATTTGCCTACAAAAAAGGGATCTGTTTATTTGAGCAACCTGCTGAGTTGTCAGATGAGATCGAGTAAAATCTCCAAATAGGAGAAAGAAAGGGTTGCGAAAGCAGCCCTTTTTTGTTTCATATTTCTTCTTGAATTTGGTAAGTTATTTCCTTAAATTTGCACACATACCTCAACGAGCATATGAAAGAACTCAATCTAAACGAGCTGGAACGCAGATTTCAGGAAAAGATCGATAAGGATATTAAGATTGAACCGAATGACTGGATGCCTGAAAATTACAGGCAGACACTCATCCGTCAGATATCACAACATGCACATTCCGAGATCGTGGGAATGTTACCTGAAGGAAACTGGATCACGCGTGCTCCAAACTTGAGGAGAAAGGCAGTATTACTGGCCAAGGTACAGGATGAAGCAGGACATGGTTTGTATTTGTACAGCGCTACGGAAACACTCGGTGCCGACAGGGAAGAAACCATTGATGATCTTCACAGCGGAAAGGCAAAATATTCGTCCATTTTTAATTATCCAACACTCACATGGGCCGACATGGGCGCGATTGGTTGGTTAGTGGATGGTGCCGCAATCATGAACCAGGTTCCACTATGCCGATGTTCATACGGGCCTTATGCGAGAGCAATGGTACGTGTGTGTAAAGAGGAATCTTTCCACCAACGTCAGGGATTTGAAATTATGACCACATTGGCCAATGGAACTCCAGAACAGAAAGCGATGGCGCAGGATGCGTTAAATCGTTTCTGGTGGCCGGCACTGATGATGTTTGGACCAAATGATGCTGATTCTAAGCATACCGAACAATCGATGAGATGGAAGATCAAGCGTCACTCCAATGATGAATTGCGTCAGCAATTTGTCGATGTTACCGTTCCTCAAGCAGAAATGATCGGATTGACGGTTCCTGATAAGGATCTAAAATTCAATGAGCAGACAGGTCATTACGAATACGGTGAAATCAATTGGGATGAATTCTGGGAAGTAGTTAAAGGAAATGGACCTTGTAACAAGGACCGCATTGACGTTCGCAGAAAAGCCAAAGAGGACGGTGAATGGGTGCGCGAAGCAGCGAATGCTTTTGCTGAAAAACGTGCAAGAAAGAAAAGTGCTTAATTAGTTTTAAGATGAGTAAAAAAGAATGGCCTCTTTGGGAGGTATTTATACGAAGTAAAGCGGGTTTGAACCATAAGCATGTGGGAAGTTTACGTGCTGCAGATGCAACAATGGCCGTAGAAAATGCCCGTGATGTATACACCAGACGTTCCGAAGGAATCAGTATCTGGGTAGTGGAGTCCATGAATATTCATGCATCGGATCCAGCTGAAGCTGATTCATTGTTTGAGCCTGCCGATTCAAAAGTATACCGACACCCGACGTTTTATGATGTGCCTGATGGCATCTCTCACATGTAAATGACATGAGTACCTTATTTAATTACATCTTGAAAATCGGTGACGACAGTCTCATTCTTGGGCATCGTTTGTCGGAGTGGTGTGGACACGGGCCAATTCTGGAAGAAGATATTGCGATGACTAACATTGCTCTTGATCTTGTCGGGCAGGCAACCACGCTGTTGAATTATGCTGGAGAAATGGAAGGAAAAGGAAGAGATGCAGATGCGCTCGCTTTTCTGAGATTTGATCGCGAATACCGTAACCTTTTGTTGGTGGAGCAGCCTAATGGTGATTTCGGTATGACCATGATGCGCCAGTTTCTTTTTGATGCTTATCGTTTGCCTTTACTGGAGCGTTTGCAAAAAAGCTCGGATGTGTCTTTGGCTGCTATTGCAGAAAAATCACTGAAAGAAACAAAATACCACCTGAAGCACTCTTCTGAATGGGTCATCCGATTGGGTGATGGTACGGAAGAATCACACCGTAGAGTTCAGGATGCCTTAGATACATTGTGGCGCTATACGGACGAATTGTTTCAAGAGGATGATGCTGAAAAAGAATTGGTAGTAAGTGGCGTTATTCCACCGATGTCTGAAATCCGTGAGGCCTGGAATGCAAATGTCAATCGTGTTTTGGAAGAAGCAACGTTAACGATCCCAACGAATAACTGGAAACATTCAGGCGGCAGAAAAGGAATGCATTCTGAACATTTGGGATACATCCTCGCAGAATTGCAATATATGCAGCGCGCCTATCCAAACATGGAATGGTAACAAAAGACCAGATCTGGCTTTGGTTAGAAGAGGTTTCCGATCCGGAGATCCCCGTGTTGACTATTGTAGATCTTGGTGTCGTCCGCCACGTTGAGTTGCATGGTGATTTATGCGAAATAAAGATTACACCTACCTATAGTGGCTGTCCAGCAATGAAAACCATTGAGGATGACATTGTTTCTAAATTGACTGAAAAAGGTATAGAAACAGTTAAAGTGGACCTCGTTCTTTCTCCTGCCTGGACCACCGACTGGATCTCAGAAAAGGGTAGGAGTAAACTGCTGGAGTATGGGATTGCACCGCCAGTTGATGAAGTCGATAAATCAGTTCTTTTTGCAGAACCGCCGAAAGTAGGTTGCCCAAGATGTGGGTCACATAACACTCGAATGGTTTCGCTTTTTGGAAGTACGGCATGTAAAGCACAATACCAATGCAATGAGTGTCTTGAGCCGTTTGATTATTTCAAGTGTTTGAAATAATTTTCAGTAGACCATTCTGATCGTAAAACTCTTATTTTTATTCAGTTCTGTTGCGCACTCCTCGAACGATGGTATGGCAAATTTAGGACGGATGTTATTGGAGAACGCATAGGCCTCAGTTGGAATTCCAATGAAATTCTTATCACAGATTCGGTTGGCATTTTCGTCGTGAAAGGTGCAAATAGCATATTTTCCGGGAGGTAAATTCGTGAACTGATGGATAAGTTCCGATCCATCAGGTTTGATCCGAACCATTTTGTAGGTTTTTCCCACTTGTGCAAATTTTCCAGGATCGTTGTAGACTGAAATTTCGATCATTCCCTTCAGACTTTCTATCGAGGTGATCTTCACGGTCAGCGTGAAAAGTTCATTGTTGGGCACCAAGCCAACCAAGCTAAAAACGAGAAGGAAAAAAAGCGTTTTCATTCTTCTTTGAATTCCGTTTTAAATACTTTGTCTAACCAATGAAAGGTCGATGCGTAATTCCCGTTCAGTTTGGAATGGTGATCGTCATGATGCTTTGTTGTGCTTAAGAATGGGATTTTACTGAGTACAGGCAAGGAAAGATCTGAGTGAATATGTATTTCATGCAAATTTCTCAGGGCTGTATAGATCCAGAAGGCAAAAACATTGATGGGTGAAAAGAACAATAAGAGACCGAAAGCAGCTACCGTTCCGATCATTCCCAGCATCCATTCCGCCGGATGTCCATACAAATATTCCAAAGGGAAAGGTTTGGTAGCCCTATGATGAATGGAATGTACATGTTTTAGCATGAATTTGTTTTCGTGTAGCCAGCGATGGTAAAAGTAAAACCACACGTCATCCAATAGAAAAGCAATCGCGATCTGGGCAATGATCACCCCAATATTGAACTCAAAACTGAACAGATCAAAAAGAAAATAGGCACCCACACCTGACAATGCGAGTAAGATCACAAAGTTGAAAAGAAACAAGGGCATGCGTTCCCAGAACAAACCTTT
>CAIYQV010000473.1 GCA_903928365.1 uncultured Flavobacteriia bacterium | reverse complement strand
CTCCTTTAAGTAACGGTCTCACAAATAACTAACGAAAATGAATAATGAGGAACAAAGAAAGAAAAGTTTTCCTGTAATAAGTAATGAAATTCAATAAGATGTAATTATCCTCATCAAACCAAGGGAGCCCCAATAGGCAAAACGCTTATTTTTCGGGTACTGATTTCAAACTTGTCTCCGTTGGAAAGAATATGTGTTACCATATTTGTTAACGTCATAGGATCACCCTCTTTGAGAATCTCTTCATTGTTATGGGTCAAATTTCTTCCATCGAAAATAATTGCCATTCCTGATCCGATCACTTCAAATTCATTGTTATTCCGGATAATTAATCCGGTATCTTCAGAAAGACCGATACCAATAAGTTTAGGATATTTGGCTACCGCCTCCGTTATGCGGCCAAATCTACCCCGTTGAATAAAGTGTGAATCAATAATGAGGTTTGGCGTAAACCCCATACCCTCTCCCATTCCAACTACTCCTTTTCGAAAAGATTCGGTTGTATTTCCCCCGGTGATCATGCGGGAAGACATGCACATCGCACCAGCACTAGTACCAGCTATGATGAAGTGCTCATTCATGTATTTGTGCATAAGCAAACGATGAATAGAGGTATCACCTATCTTACTTGTAATCTGCGATTGATCTCCGCCAGAAAATAAAACGGCATCTGCATGGCGAATCAATTCAATATTTTGCAGTTCTTCGGATTGCTCTCTCTTCCTGATATCCAAAATATGAATATTCGTACAACCCAACTTTTCAAAAGCACTTTGATAATTCTCGATCACTTCATCAGGAATACTGGAAGCAGTTGGTATGATCACAATATTTGCATTCTCACCACCAGCGAGTCTGACTATATGACGAAGTATCCCATTTTCGATAAATTCAAGGGTGTACATCTCATTATCTCCGTTCCCTTTATCTTCGTTTCCTCCAATCGGAATAAGGATACCTTTAGCGTAGGCGCTGATCATCGAACTAAAAATTTATTATTGACGTATTGTAAATTTAAACTTAATTCAAGAAAAAAGTTAATATATTTAGAAAAACGAATTCCATTTTTTTTCAACATACCTTAAACTAACTTTATGAAAATCCGCGAAATCAATGCCATGCGAGGACCTAATTACTGGTCCGTAAGAAGACATAAACTGATCGTAATGGTGCTTGACCTGGAGGAAATGGAAGAGCTTCCATCTAATAAGATCCCCGGGTTCAGGGAAAGATTGGAAAAAATGTTTCCTACCATGTATGAGCATCGCTGTTCTGTAGGAAAACCAGGAGGATTTTTCCAACGTGTGGAAGAAGGTACCTGGATGGGACATATCATTGAACACATTGCATTGGAGATCCAAAGCATGGCAGGAATGGAGGTTGGCTTTGGTCGCACCCGAGGTTACGGTGAAAAAGGAGTCTATAATGTTGTTTTTGCTTATGTGGAGGAAGAAGTTGGAAAATTCGCTGCAAAAGAATCCGTAAAGATCTGTCAAGCTATCATCGATGGAAAAGAGTACGACCTCGACCCTGTCATTCAGGAGATGCGCGAAATCCGCGAGTATTACAGATTAGGACCTAGCACAGGCTCCATTATAGAAGAAGCAGAGGCAAGGGGCATTCCTTGGATCAGATTAAATAAATATTCCCTTTGTCAATTGGGTTACGGTGCCAATCAAAAACGCATTCAGGCAACCGTTACCAGTGAAACAAGCAGCATTGGTGTTGAATTGGCTTGTAATAAAGAAGATACCAAATACCTGTTAGAGCAGGCACAGGTCCCTGTTCCGAGAGGAGAAATCATTCGCCGTGAAAGCAGCCTGGAAGAGACGTGTCGTTATGTTGGTTTCCCATTGGTAGTGAAACCTGTCGATGGTAATCACGGACGAGGAATAACAGTAAACATCAATTCTTATGACGAGGCACTTGTCGCTTTTCATGCCGCTAAAAATGTTTCCAATTCCATCATTGTTGAAAGGTACATTACCGGTGTTGATTACCGATTGCTAGTGATCAACCATAAATTAGTTGCAGCAGCATTGAGGACACCCGCGCATGTCATTGGAGATGGTGTTTCTACCATTCAGCAATTAATCGATGAAGTGAACAGCGATCCACGAAGAGGTTTCGGACATGAAAAGGTATTAACCCAGATCACAGTAAACGACCTGACAAAGACCTTGATCGAAGCTAAAGGTTATAACCTTGAAACAGTGATCGAAAAAGGAGAAGTGCTGATTCTTAAAGATACGGCCAACCTTTCTACAGGAGGCACTGCTGAAGATGTAACAGACTTCGTTCACCCGGCAAACATTTCAATGGCCGAGCGAATTTCACGCATCATTGACCTGGATATATGCGGGATCGATATCATGACCACCGATATCACCAAACCGCTCAAAGAAACCGGAGGAGCTGTTCTTGAAGTCAATGCAGGACCGGGATTCCGCATGCACCTTGCACCAGCGAAAGGGTTACCACGAAACGTAGCAGCGCCTGTGATCGATAAATTATTTCCTCATGGAAGTAATGCACGTATTCCGATTGTTGCTGTTACAGGAACGAATGGAAAAACCACTACTACCCGACTCATTTCTCACATCATGAAAATGAAAGGGTACCGCGTGGGCTACACCACAACAGATGGAGTCTACATCCAAAACCGTCTTTTGATGGAGGGTGATTGTACCGGACCTGCGAGTGCTGAATTTGTATTAAAAGATCCTACGGTCAACTTTGCTGTGCTTGAATGCGCACGAGGAGGATTGTTAAGAGCCGGACTCGGTTTCAAGAATTGTGATGTCGCAATCGTTACCAACGTCGAAGCAGATCACCTTGGTCTAAAAGGAATTCATACCGTAGAACAATTGGCAAAGGTAAAGGGAGTAGTCCCTGAAACAGTACTGCCTGACGGGTATGCTATCCTTAATGCAGATGACGACTTAGTTTATGAAATGCGCCGCAACGTCAATTGTAATGTGGCTTTGTTCTCCTTGAATGAAGACAATCCGCGCATTAAAGCATTGCAACGTAAAGGTGGAATTACAGCAGTTTATGAAAATGGATATGTGACTATTTGCCGTGGTGAATGGAAGATGCGCGTCATGAAAGCTGAAGAAATACCTTTGACTTATGGAGGAAAGGCTGAATTCATGATTCAGAATGTTCTTCCTGCAGTACTGGCTGCAAACATTCAGGGAGTGAGTATTGAAGATATGAAAGCCGGGCTGGAATCATTCCTTCCTTCTCCTTCTCAAACTCCAGGAAGATTGAACCTGTTTGAATTCAAGAATTTTACCGTGTTATTGGATTACGCCCACAACGCAGCCGGAATGCGCGCTTTGAAAAAATTCGTAGATACCATGGAGGCAACGGTTAAAGTTGGAATCATTGCAGGTATTGGTGACCGCAGAGAAGAAGACAATAACGAGATCGGAAAAACAGCCGCAAGCGCATTTGATGAGATCATTATTCGCCAGGATAAACACCTTCGTGGTAAAACAGAAGAAGAGTTGATTCAAATGTTAATGGATGGAATTACAATGGTAGATCCTAATAAGAAAACAACTGTTATCCCTTCAGAAAAAGAAGCCATTACCTTTGCTATCAAGAATGCTGTGCCGGGATCTCTCATTGTATTAAGTAGCGATGTAATTCCTGCTGCACTGGATCTGGTAAAACACTACAAGGAACTCGAAAACCGAGGCGAACTGAACTTGTGACAGAACAAGTCACAGCAAAAAAAAGTCCCGATTTTCGGGACTTTTTTTTTATTTAATTCTTAAATAGTTTCAGTGATAAACCCACTGTTTCCTTTAACTTGGTTCGATCGACAATGTAATCCAGGAAACCATGTTCTAAAACGAATTCAGCCGTCTGGAATCCTTCCGGTAAATCACGACCAATTGTTTCCTTTACGACGCGTGGACCAGCAAATCCGATTAATGCTTCCGGCTCTGCGATATTAATATCTCCCAACATCGCGAATGAAGCCGTTACTCCACCTGTTGTAGGATCTGTTAGGAACGAAATGTAAGGCAAACCTGCTTCAGCTAACTGACCTAGTTTACCTGAAACTTTAGCCATCTGCATTAAAGAATAACCCGCCTCCATCATACGAGCACCTCCCGATTTGGAAATGATCATGAATGGCGCTTTCAGTTTGATTGCTTCGTCAATCGCACGAGCAATCTTCTCCCCCATAACAGAACCCATGGAACCACCAATAAATGAAAAATCCATGGCAGCTATAACGAAATCCATTCCATCCAATTTTCCCTTAGCAGTGCGTATCGCGTCGTATAGTCCTGTATTCTTTTGGGTTGCCTTCACGCGATCCGTATACTTCTTGGTGTCCTCGAATTTCAACGGATCTCCTGATGTCAGTTTTTCATTAAGTTCTTTGTACTCTGCTTTATCAAACAGGATAGAGAAATATTCTTCAGATCCAATACGCTCATGGTGCGAGCATCGGTCACACACATAATTATTCTTTTCAAGATCGTCTGCGGTGAAAAGTGTTTTACACTTAGAACACTTGGACCATAATCCTTCAGGCGTTTCTTTCTTCTCTTTAGTAGAGGTAGTAATCCCCTCTCTGTTTCTTTTAAACCAACTCATAGTTTCTAATTGTTTTAAGAAAGGAACTTACAAAGTATGAACGTTATTCAGATCAGCAAAAGCCTGCTCCAATCGTGCGATAAATGTCAACTCTCCCTCTCTCATCCATTTACGCGGGTCATAATATTTCTTGTTCGGCTTATCATCCCCTTCCGGATTACCGATCTGCGTTTTTAAATAATCAACCTTTGAAGTAATGTAATCTCTTACACCCTCAGTAAAAGCAAATTGAAGATCTGTGTCGATGTTCATTTTAATCACCCCATAACCTATCGCTTCTCTAATTTCTTCCAAGGTCGAGCCAGAGCCTCCATGAAATACAAAATCAACTGGATTAGCATCCGTATTGAACTTGTTCTGAACATATTCCTGAGAATTCTTTAAGATCTTAGGAGTAAGTTTTACGTTTCCAGGTTTGTATACACCGTGAACATTTCCGAAAGCTGCCGCAATGGTGAATTTATCTGAAACTTTCATCAATTCCTCATAGGCATATGCCACTTCCTCAGGCTGGGTATACAATTTAGAACTGTCGACATCTGAATTATCCACACCATCTTCTTCTCCGCCGGTAATTCCCAGTTCGATTTCCAGTGTCATCCCCATTTTGCTCATGCGAGCAAGGTACTTTTTACACAACTCAATGTTCTCTGTGATTGGTTCTTCTGACAGATCGATCATGTGTGAACTGTATAGAGGCTTACCCGTCAACTTGAAATGTTCTTCACTGGCATCCAATAATCCATCGATCCAAGGAAGTAGATTCTTAGCACAGTGATCCGTATGAAGAATGACTGTTGCACCATACAAATCAGCTAAAGCATGAACATGTTTCGCACCTGCTATACCGCCAGCGATCGCCGCTTTTTCATTGGCATTGGATAATCCCTTGCCTGCAAAATAAAGAGCTCCGCCATTCGAAAACTGGATAATGACAGGAGCTTTCAATTTTGCAGCGGCCTCCATCACCCCATTTACCGTACTGGAACTCGTCACGTTCACTGCTGGCAAGGCAAATCCTTTCTCTTTAGCGTATTTAAAGATTTTCTGAACTTCGTCGCCTGTAGCAACTCCCGGGCGGATCGTATGACTCATAGTTTCAATTTTTCAGAGTGCGAAATTAAAAAATAAACACGTAAAACCAGTCCAAAAGGGTAAAATAGATGCAGACTTGTTCATAAATTGAATTGATCGCCACAGGTAGCGATTTCGACTTTTATTACCTTTGTTTTTATGTGGTCAGCGTTATTTTCAAGACTTGTTCACGTAAACAAACTACACACTCTCTCTTCATGAGTTATTTAGACGAACTGAACCCCAGTCAGCTGGAAGCAGTGAAATGTATTGAAGGTCCGACCATGGTTATTGCAGGTGCAGGATCCGGTAAAACACGGGTACTTACCTTTCGAATTGCCTACATGATGGAACAGGGAATCGATCCCTTCAATATTATGGCATTGACCTTTACCAATAAGGCAGCTCGTGAAATGACCGAACGGATTGGAAAAATCGTTGGAGAAGGCGAAGCGAAGAACATCACGATGGGAACCTTCCACTCGGTTTTTTCTCGCATTTTGCGCTACAATGCAGACAGATTGGGATATCCATCGAATTTCACGATCTATGATACCCAGGATTCCAAAAGCCTGATCAAAGACATTCTAAAAGAACTCAATCTGGACGACAAAGTGTACAAACCAGGGATGGTTCTGGGAAGGATTTCGTCCGCAAAAAACAACTTAATATCTGCCGATGCCTATGCTCAGAATGTAGACATCATGAATGAGGATGTACAATCACGCCGACCTGAACTGGCTAACATCTACCGAACGTATGTCAACCGTTGTTTCAAGGCTGGAGCGATGGATTTTGATGACCTGCTCTATCAGACCAATGTATTACTGAGAGATTTTCCGGATGTACTTCACTATTATCAGCAAAAATTCAGATACATTTTAGTGGATGAGTATCAAGATACGAACTACGCGCAGTACCTCATCGTTAAAAAGCTGGCAGCGGTATTTGAGAACATCTGTGTGGTTGGAGATGATGCACAAAGTATTTACTCTTTCCGAGGTGCCAACATACAGAATATTCTGAATTTCAGAAAGGACTATCCTGATTTCAAGCTGTTTAAATTGGAACAGAACTACCGAAGCACCAAGAATATCGTTGAAGCAGCCAACAGTATCATTGCACGAAATCAGGACCAGATCCAGAAAACGGTCTGGACGGACAATGGCGAAGGAAATAAGATACATGTCGTTAGAACCTTAACTGACAACGAAGAAGGAAAGGTAGTCAGTTCACGAATTTTTGATCTTCATCAGGGCTCCACAGGAAATTACAATGATTTCGCAATACTCTACCGAACAAACAAGCAATCTCGTTCCTTTGAGGAAGCGCTTCGCAAGATCAATATCCCTTACAAGATCTATGGGGGAATCTCCTTCTATCAACGCAAGGAGATCAAAGACTTACTGGCGTATTTCCGACTGACGACAAATCCAAAAGACGAGGAGGCACTCAAACGTGTGATCAATTATCCAAAGCGGGGAATCGGTAAAACATCTATAGAGAACATTATCATAGCCGCCACACAATATGGTGTCAGTATGTGGGAAGTAATCAAAGATCTTCAGAAATATCCGGTTTCTCTGAATGCAGGAACAAAATCAAAACTCTATGAGTTTACAACGATGATCCATTCGTTTGCTGCACAACTTGACAAGCTAAATGCCTACGATCTTGCACAGACTATTGCACGTTCATCGGGAATTCTGAAAGAACTTTACAATGAGAAGGATAAAGGTCCGGAGGAAGTGGAACGTTATCAAAACATCGAAGAATTACTTGCAGGGATCAAAGAATTTACCATTTCCCGCCCTGAGGATCTGGATACATCCCTTTCGGAGTTCATGATCGATGTAGCCCTCTTGACTGATGCAGATGAGGACAAGAACGAAGAACGGAATCACGTCACCTTAATGACCATCCATTCCAGTAAAGGTTTGGAATTCCCTCACGTATTTCTGGTTGGATTAGAGGAAAATCTTTTTCCTTCACAGATGGCACTCAATTCTCGCTCTGAACTGGAGGAAGAACGAAGATTGTTTTATGTTGCTGTTACGAGAGCAAAAGTAAGTTGCACGCTTTCCTATGCTACATCACGATTTAATTGGGGTTCTCTCGTGACCTCTGAACCAAGTCGATTCATTGATGAGATCGATGCCCAATACCTGCATTTCGAAACACCTCAGCGTGGAATGGGAAGATCACTAGCGGGATCAAGAACTTCATATGACAAACCTTTTACAGGTGGATTGAACCGCACTCCCGAACTTCCTACGGGATTGAAATCTGTTGAAAAATCAGATCCAAACGTAAATAAAACGGGAAGTACCGCCGATCTGAAGGTAGGATACAATGTACTGCATGATCGCTTCGGAAAAGGAAAAGTCACAAAACTTGAAGGCGCTGGTTCTGACAAGAAAGCCACCATCTTCTTTCCACATCATGGATCAAAAGTGGTCTTACTTCGTTTTGCCAATCTGACCGTACTCGAAAGTGAGTAAAAAATTAGAAAGGAAAACCTATTCCAAAATGGAAACAAGGCGTGAACGGATTGGGTAAATACTTCGTGTACTCTTCCACCCCAAAGGTATTTATCCCTTCAGTGATATAGTCCGTTCGATCTTTATTAAAGATCCATCTCTCTCCGATTGGCATGGCTGGATTGGTTAAAGGAATACCCATATCCAATCGAAGAATAAAGAAATCCAAATCAATGCGAAGTCCTATTCCGGCTGACAATGCAATCTCACGGTACCAGTTATTGGAAAACTGACTACCTAAACGATTTATGTCTTTGTTATAGGTCCATGTATTTCCGGCATCCATAAAAAGTGCCCCTTTGAATAAATCTGTGATCGAAAAACGGTACTCCACGGATGCGCCTATTCGGATATCACTGATCTGTGTTGCGGTTCTGTTCGTATCAAGGTAATATTTATAGGAACCTGGGGCCAATGCACGAGCCCTCCATCCCCTATTGTCATTTGCGCCACCAGCGAAGAACGCATAATCGTAAGGCAAAGATGTTTTTGTGTTCCCATGTGGAATTCCT